>JAZRGI010000078.1:0-11223 GCA_045644105.1 Eubacteriales bacterium
TTTTTGGCATAGGGGTGGTCGACGGTTTCCCAACGCGTCACGGTTTCGGCGGGCAGGTTGGTAAAGGCGTGATCAATATAGATCTGTTCTGGAATACCGGGCAGATAGTTGACAAGTGTTCCGTTCTTCTCTGCCGCCTCACGCGAGTCGATCAGATGCGTTGCCGTCTTGTAAATATCGTACCACGTACCGCCGTGATTGTTGAAGTCCCCCGTTGCAAAGATGATGGCATTGGGGTAGCTTGCCTTCAGTTCACGCATTTTTGCAAGCATGGTAGGAATCTCATAACCCAAAACCAGATCATTGGTACCGCCAGAATGGGTATTGAAGTGCGCGTAAAGTCTTCCGTCATTGCGATCGCGAAGCAGAATCTGCGTCAGAACGCGCAATTTATAACGAGCCGACACGTCGGGCGCAACGTAGGGATACTCGGTGCAAGACCCTTCTACCATAGTGAAGCGATCCTTATTGAAGATCATCGAGGTAAAGATGGCAACGTCATCAAATTGATTGAACACCCACGCGTAATTTAAGCCATACTGTGCTTTGAGCAATTCGATATAATACGGCAGATGCGCAAGCCAGGGTGCGTCGGTTTCCTGTACGCCCACGATATCGGGACGGTAGGTTGCCAAGGTTGCGGCGTAGATCTCGGCTCTCTGCTCGACCGTGGGATACAGATCACGCTTGTTGGGCGACACCCACCGATGTGCCAGAATATTGGAAGTCATTACGCGCAAACTGCTTCCCTCGGTCAGGGCAACCGGTGCGGTAGAAAGCAGCTCCACCACTGGGTAGTCGCCTACCTTGAGAGAGAGTAGTTCGCCCCTTTCCCATGCTTCCGCAAGCGAGTTGACAACCGAAACCGCAGAAAAAGCACCGCCTGGCGCAATCAAAAGGCAACCATCTTCTACCGCCATACGGTAACTCATCAACAACGGTGCTTCGTTCTCGTAAAGACGTATCGATTGGGCGCGGTTGGTCTTACCGATCAAAATCTCATTGTTCCCAACACCGTCCTCGGTATCGCACACACATTCGATCACCGCTCCAAAGCAAGCCTCAACAACAGTCTTCAGTCGTTGTGCCGCCTCCTCAAGTCCGGCAGGTTTCTGAGCATAAACAATGCGAAAAGAAGAAATGGGCTTTCCTTCGATCATACAGACGTCATTGCTTTTTTCAACAACATTTTCCAACACAATATCCCCCCTGTGATGTTTTTTTGCTTGATCCCGTGATCAGAGCAAGCCGCTCACCCAATCCGCCAACGGCATCAGAAGCGCAGGCAGGAAGATGGCAGGCAGATAATTCATAATCTTGAGTTTGGTCATGCCCAATACGTTAAAGGCAAGTCCAATGATGAGGATTGAGCCGACGATGGACATACAAGTGATGACATCATTGTTTAAGTAGGGCGCGATCCACTGCGCCAAAAGTGTGATACTGCCCTGGAACACCAGAAGAAATGCCGCCGAAAAGCCAACGCCGATCCCCAATGAGGTGGCTAAAATCAGTGCCGAAACAAAGTCCAACACTGCCTTGGTGTAGAGCATGGTGTGATCTCCCGTCAGTCCGCTATTGAGAGAGCCGACCACAGTCATCGAGCCAACGCAGAACAAAAGCGATGCCGAAACGAAGCCCTGCGCCACGTTACCGAACCGATTGCTGACCACGCGCTCGATCTTCTCACCCAACAGGTTGATGCCGGCATCCAGATTGAGCATATGTCCGAGTATCGCGCCCAATACCACCGAGATGATGATGAGAAGTGTCCGCTCACCCGCCAAAGAAGTGACAATCTCCAATTTATTTTCGGGTGAACCGACGTAGCTTCCCGCAAGTGCCGCAAGGATCTGATCGTTGACCGCCGCCTTGACCGTTCCCGTAATACCGATCGCCAATACGCAAAGACCGATACCGTGGAAAATGCACTCCGAAAGTTGCTCCATCCGTGCGTAGGTAGTCCGTTTGCCCAAAAGCTGCTTCATGAGAAGTCCGAGCAACGCACCGACGATCACCGCTGCGGCGTTTACCAACGTTCCCCAAAGCCTGAACTGTTCCATAGCCTTTTCTTCCTTTCCCTACCTTTATCGTTAAAAATCCTATATCCTATATATTATAACAAACTTTTACCAAAAAAGCAATAGACAAGACAAACTTTTGCAGAAACTTCTCGCACGCCGTATCATTTTGTGATCGGCCATCTTAAAAAACACCTCACGGCGGCAAAACGCAACCGTGAGGCGATGAAATTTGACTCAATCCTTCAGTGTCAGATCTCCCGATTTGATCCAACCGATGCGATAGAGCAATTCGGAGAACAAAAGTGAAAGAATTGCCGGCAAGATAAAGCAGATCAAAATAAGCCCTACCCAATCCACGGCGCCGACCGAGCCGGGATAAGAACCGCCAAACCAACCGAGGATCATACCGATCGGGCCCAACATACCGCAAGTTCCCATACCCGAATTGATTGCCGCGCCGTACATCTGCATCTTGAAAACGCAGGTAGCAAGAGGGCCTGTGATGGCGGAAGTGAGAACGGTGGGGATCCAGATGCGCGGATTGTGAATAATGTTTGGCATCTGAAGCATACTGGTTCCGATTCCCTGCGAAACCAAGCCGCCCCATTTGTTTTCCTTAAAGCTCATCACTGCAAAGCCGACCATCTGCGCGCAACATCCCGCCACGGCGGCACCGCCCGCAAGCGCCAAGCCCGCATAGTCCCTGGCAACCAGGACACCATCCAAAAGGATCGGCATACCCGATAGCGAGATTGCCGCGCAGATTGCCGCCGAACTGATGGGAAGCGTCAGTGCGACACCGATGGTAACCGAAACGAGAATGCCCATCAGAAGCGGTTGTTGCGTTGTCGCCCAACCGATAAAATCACTGACGTAACCGACAAGTTGACCAACATATCCCGCAAGCAGTACACTGAGAAGTCCGCCCGTTAACAGGGTAACGAAGGGGGTCACCAAGATATCGACCTTGGTCTTTTTGGATACCAACATACCGACCTCTGCCGCGATGATGACAATGATCAGTACGGCAAGAGGGCCTCCCGCACCGCCGTACGAGTTGGCAAGTGCGCCAACCGCCGCGCAACTGTAGACCACTAATGGCGATGCCTTGAGAGAAACCGCAATGGCAACCGCCATAGCAGGCCCCGCAACGCCCTGTGCCCCCTTTCCGATGGTGGAAAGGATCGAGCAACCGGGAATCATACCGAGCGCGTTGAAAATGGTTCCGATCAAAAGCGATGCAAACAGACCGAGCGCCATCGCGCCCATTGCATCAATCAAATAACGTTTTGCGTATTTCTTAAAAATCTCCTTCATGCGCATTCATCCTCTCTCATCATAAATTTTTTGCAAAAGATCACGGTAAACGCCAACCGTACCGCCGTAAACGCCTCTTTGCGGCAGTGCCGAAAGCTCGCGACGACAGGCATCTACCCGATCAAAGTCCTGCTCCCCTGCATCAACGTAGGTGATCGCGTCCTTTTTACGGGGTGGGATGGGAGATCCAAAGCAGGCAAAAAGATCATTTTGAAGCGTTGCTCCGAAAACGAACTCGCCCAGTGCCGACAGATACTCGTCGGTATACTCACGCGTACCGATCGACCATAGCTTATCGGCAAAGAGTGCCAACGACGGCGGTGTGGTTTGCGGATAGTGCGGATATTCCTCCACGTTTCCAAATTCCCACGCGCACATCTCGCCTCCGACGATCGCGTCCTTGCCAAGCTTGGTTCCGTGCGGCGTGTCGTAGGGCGTCCACTTTTTCAGCTTCTCGGCGGTAAGATAGTGATCAATGTCAAGATAGGTATTGCCATAGAAGGAATTGATCATACGGAAGCCCGCCTCGGCAAGCTTGTCCATGGTACAACCCTCATAAGGACCTCTGCCGCGTCCGGCAATGCGCCAGAACTGCTGCAAAATGTCACGGTCTACTGAAATCTCCTTGGAGGAATCCAGTTGATCGTTCCACATGATCATTTTTTTGCCGTGGGAGGTAACGATCTTCTTCATGCGTTGCATAACGTAATAGAACTGCTCGCGGCGGTCGGCAAGTCCCTCGCGGCGGCGCATCTCGGTGCATTTGGGGCAATCATCCCAATGGCAGAGCCGCTTGGAGGGGCCTTCAAGATCGGCAAACTCCAATTCGTCCGATCCGACGTGGACATACTCACTCTCGGGGAAGATCTCAACGATCTCGCCCACCAACGCCTCCAATTTTTCCCAGATGGTATCGTCGCCAAAGCACATTGCCCAGGCGTGGGCATTGGGTACGTCACAGATGTACTGCGGATATGCCGACAAAAACGCATAGCCGTGCGCGGGCACCTCAATTTCCGGAATGACCTCAATGGCAAAGGCTTTGCAATATGCGGCAAGCTCTTTCAGATATGCCTTGTCACAAACCGCTCCCTCGCCTGTATAGCGATATTCGGGAAGCGCGTCGGAACGATAGCATGGGCCTTTGGCATCGATCAGGTGCAGGTGCAAACGGTTGTATTTGGCAAGCGCCATGTAGGTAATGCTCTCTTTGATCAGTGTCGCATCGGGCAACCCGCGCGCCATATCGATCATAAATCCGCGATAGGCGGAGTCGGGATAGTCAGTGATTTCGCCAACCGTCAATTGCTTTTTGTTGAGCAAAAGACTGATCGTTGCGGCGGCATTGACGGCACCGCGCGCATCGCGAAAGCCTGCCTCGATATGATCGGCAAGCACACGAACCGAATAGATCTCGGGACGATCCTCCAAGGAGAGATCGTGGGCGAAGCGGACAAACCCGCCCTCGCGCACAAATTCAACACCGTCGTTCAAAAGTGCGAACGCATCGGCGCCTCTTTTCGCATCCTCCCCCGTATAGCTGCAGGTAACGAACAAGGGAATGTTACAGATCTCACTTTCCCACGCTTCTTTTTTGACCAATGGAAGAATCATAACAGACACACCTCCGTGTTTCCTTATAGTTGCATTAAGTATAGCACAAAAGAGTGTGCGATGCAAGTCTTATTCTGACAAAACTTTGCATCTTTTCATGTAAGGAATTGAAAAATATGCACCAATTTACAGTCTTCACCCTTGACAAAAGCTCCGACGCCGTGTAAAATAGAATTAAAACACCGATCAAGGAGGACAACGGCATGAAGCAACCGATTCCGTATACCAAGATGCTTGCCGCGGCAAAGGAGAGCAAGGGTGCTACCGTTTGGGGCATGGAGCTGCTCAAATTTTTGAGGGTCTTTTTTGTAGCGCAATTGCTACAGGGAATTCCAGCAACCGTTGCCACGCTCATATGGTTGTTCACATCCGAGGAGGTCATGTCACAGATTGTGAGCGCCGCCACCACCGGCACGTCGGCGCAGTATATGGAAACACTGATGCAAACGGTTTCCGAAACACCCGCATGGTTGATGGCAGTACAGCTCTTTTCCACCGTAATTGCAACCGCAGTTGCGATTTTCTACTGCGTCTTGATTGAAAAAAGAAAGCCCGCCTCCCTCGGCCTTCGTCGCGGCAATGCTATCAAGGAATACCTTATGGGTGCCGGTGTCGGCATCGCCCTGATCTCGCTTTGCGTTGGTCTTGCGGCGGCATTCGGAAGCTTTTCGTTTTCGGTCGTATCCTTCCCCGTCGGCTTGTGGATCGCTTACCTGCTCGGCTTCCTGATCCAGGGCATGAGCGAGGAGGTCATGTGCCGCGGATATCTGATGATCTCGATCACAAGAAAGAACCCCATGCCCATCGCGGTTGCGGCAAACGCCGTGATGTTTGCTCTGTTGCACATCTTCAACCCGGGCATCGGCGTCATTCCGCTTGTCAATATCGCACTGTTTGGCGCGTTCGCCTCGGTCTATGCTCTCAAACGCGGAAATCTGTGGGGCGTGTGTGCCGCGCACAGTCTTTGGAACTTCTTCCAGGGCAACGTCTATGGCATCAACGTCAGTGGCATGAGTGCTACCGTCGCCCCCCTGAAGGCAACCCTGCAAAATGAAAGCACTTGGCTCCACGGCGGCGATTTTGGTATTGAGGGCAGTATTGTGACCACACTGATCCTCTCGCTTGCCCTCCTCGCCGCACTCCTGTTCCTCCCTGCAAAGCAGGACGAGGTTGCGGAGGATGTGCGGAAAATGCCCCCGGAAGCAATGATTTAATGTAAAAATATTGAAAAAAAAACAAATCCCCCCGTTCCAATCAACAGGAACGGGGGGATCGCCGGTTTTTCTCATGATCTCCGATCGTTCGGAAGGATCCGAGAAGGGTTCCGGTGCTCACCGTTCAACGCCCGGGTTGCAGTTTTTCACTGCCCCACGGCGATCGAATCGGTGAGAGGGATGGTGTTTGATCCTCTTCCCTCTTATTTGGTCTTGAGCGAATTCTCGTAGGACTCGATCATCTTCTTGACCATCTGTCCGCCTACGGAGCCGGCCTGCTTTGCGGTGATATCGCCGTTGTAACCCTGCTTCAGATTTACGCCGACCTCACTTGCAGCTTCCATCTTGAATCTCTCGAGTGCTTCCTTTGCCTCGGGAACAAGTGTCTTGTTGCTTGCCATGATTTTCTCCTGTTCTGAACGGTCTTGAAATATGATGTAAACCGTTCAAATCCAGCAAACGATCCACACAAATCTCATCCGTTCGTTTTATCTATATCATCGAGCTCGCGACGTCCGCGGCTCTGTCATTATTGTGAGCCGCAGGATTGAAAATATGAATGGAAATTGTTTGCAAAAAAACGACCGTCACACCAAAGCTTCGCTCCGAAAGACAATTTTAAAAGTAGGTTATCCGCCGACAGAAAAAACAAACCTTTTATTATTCTCTCTAAAAAAAATAAAATATAGAAACGCACCTTGAAATTTCGCACTTTTTGTATTATAATATATAATATTATATGTAAAAGTTAAATTTTGTTCTATAGACCAATTAACTCTGATACCTACATGATAAATATGATTTTGTCAAAGCACATCGGATTGGTCGTTTACGGCGCAAAGCAAACATCGATTTCCCCGTCGGAAACCGCGATATACGCGCCTGTTCGCCTTCTCCGAAGCCTGACAAAAAGAGAGGAACCTACCCATGAAATCCATCAAAAGCAAAATTTTATGCATCGTTATTTTCGCATTGATCGCGGCGTCGGCATCGATCGGCGCGGTCAGCTATTTTCTAACGCATGAGATCATGCACAAAAATGCCGATAAAATCATCAATTCGGTCAGTGGCGAAAAGGCGACCGACGTCAACACGTTGCTTCAACAAATCGAAAACACCGTTGACTTCGTCAACATCTATGCAACGGCACTGGTGTCCGACGTTGAAAGTCTTCAGGATTCCGAATTTTTAGCACACTATATGCAGGAGCTTGAGCGTGTTTTTACAAAGGCAGCGCAAGAAACCGAGGGTTCCGTAGGCTATTATTTCTGCTTCTCCCCCGAGCTTTTCCCTCCTCGTGCCGGTTTTTTCTTTGACAAAGAAACACCGACAGGCGACTTCAAGGTTCAACAACTAACCGACCTTTCGATCTACCATCCCACCGACCGCGAGTACGTGGGTTGGTATTACGAGCCGGTCAATGCGGGTAAGCCCGTTTGGATGGAGCCTTACCACAACCGCAACAACGGACTCCGTATGCTCTCCTACGTGGTTCCCGTCTACTGCAAAGACACCTTGATCGGCGTTGCCGGCATGGATCTTTCCTACGACGCGCTCACCTCCACCGTCGATGACGTTTCGGTTTATGAAAACGGGTTTGCCTACTTAAGCCTTGCCAACGGCGATCTCGTTTATTCCGCACACGATCTGGCGCTTTATTCGGAAGACAAGATCGGCCCCTATACCGAAGCATCCTCCCAATTGGACAACGGTATGACGTTATCGGTTCGCGTTGGTTACCGCGACATCCAGAAGGATAGCCGCGTTCTGTTGTTGAGCATTGTTTTCATAGACATTATCCTCGCTACGATCTTTGTCATTATTACGGTATACTGTGCAGACCGCATCACCAAGCCTCTCAAAAAGCTGACCTCTATGGCGCAGGCACTGGCGGGCGGCGAAAAGGTGTCCGGGTTGGAATGCAACACCAAAGACGAGGTGGGAGAGCTTTCGCGCATCTTTGTGGAAACCTCCGAAAAACTGCAAACCAACATGAGCTACATCATCTCACTTGCCTACCGTGACTCCCTGACCGGTGTCAAGAACACCACCGCCTACAATGAGGCCATTGCCGACCTGGAAAAGCAAATAAATTGCGGTTGTCCGCAGTTCGGTGTCCTTGTGGCAGACGTCAACAACCTCAAGCAGACCAACGACACCTACGGACACGACGCAGGAAATCAGATGATCATTCATGCGGCAAGATTGCTTGGCGGTACCTTCCGTTACAGTCCCCTGTTCCGTATCGGCGGAGATGAATTTGTGGTCATTCTGAACGGCCCCGATTTGGAAAAATACCGTCACCGACTCAAGCAGCTCGACGATGCAAGTCTTCAGGAGATCATCCCCCTTGACGGTGTCAATCTCCCCCTCTCACTGGCACGCGGCGTCGCGATTTACGATCCGGAGATCGACCGAACCTTCAGCGACGTCTTCCATCACGCCGACCACGCCATGTATTTGCATAAGCAAAGCACGAAGCAGGAGGCACCAAACGGCTCTGTCTGACATTTTTGGAAAATATTTGCCTTGACGGTTGTTTTTTTCCATAAAAGCTATTGACTTTTCGGTCAAACGGTACTATAATATCTATTGTACATCTAATAATATAATTTTTTAGCAAATCTGTCGAAAGGCAGAGACGCAAAGCTTGGTGGCTAAGCAAAGTTTCTTTGTATGCTCGACCGGTTGCAAACAACTCTTTTTGTTCCGTTGTTTTGCAACCGGTCTTTTGTTTTGAAAGGATGTGATCGGGATTGAACCGGGTTTATCGGGAAGAAAAAAAGTTTTTGATCAATATCGAAGATTTCCGCAGACACGCGCACCGCTTGGAGCAGGTTCTGATGGAGGATGAGCATAACGGCGCGTTCGGATATCGTGTTCGCTCTCTCTATTTTGACACGCTGTCTGACAACGACTATTTCGAAAAGATGGACGGTGTCGAGTTGCGGCGCAAGATCCGTCTTCGCAACTACGATCCCGACAACGATTTTGCACTTTTGGAAATGAAACAAAAGCAGGGACAGTATCAGCTCAAGCGTTCGCTCCGTATCACCCGTGGCGATGCCGAAGAGTTGATCATGGGAAACTATTCCCCGCTACTGAAGTATCACGAGGATTTTGCCGCCGAGTGCTATGCCTTGATGCAATCACAGATCTATATGCCCAAGACTGTGGTGGAATACAACCGTAAAGCCTTTGTCGCAAAAGAAAATAAGATCCGCATCACGTTTGACAACCGGATCGTTTCCACCGAGACCGATTTTAATATCTTTGCCAAGGATCTGAACATGAATCCCGTTTTGGATCCCTTCCTCGTGGTGTTGGAGGTCAAATTCAACGGCTTTTTGCTTGACTACATCAAGGATCTGTTGTCAAGTGTCCAAAAAAGCGAGCTTTCCGTCAGTAAATATATGCTTGCCCGCCAAGCATCCTATCAATATAACGTTTTATAAAAATTAACAAGGAGATCAATACAAGATGAAAAACACTATTTTGGAGTTGTACGGAGCACAAAACAATTTAACCTGGCAGGTTATTCTGACGAATATCCTTTTCTCGGTCTTTTTGGGTGTGGTGATCTACCTGTCCTATTATCTGACACATCGCGGAACCATCTATAGCAAGAAGTTCAACGTTTCGCTTGTGGTGCTGACCGTCCTCACGGGTACCGTCATGACGGTGATCGGTAACAATCTGGCGCTCTCGCTCGGTATGGTGGGTGCGCTCTCGATCGTTCGTTTCCGTACGGCAATCAAAGATGCACGCGATACCATGTACATCTTCTGGGCGATCATTGTGGGCATCTGTTGCGGTGTCAGTGATTTTTTGGTGTCCTCCATCGGCAGCGCCATCGTGTTCCTCGTGTTGTTCGTCTTCCATTCGATCAAAAACGACAAGAGAATGCTTCTGATCATCCGCGCAAAGCGCGATTTGAGTGAGCCGATCCAGGCGGCGGTATTCAATCTCTTCGACCGCAAGGCGGTTCTGCGCGTACGCAATACCACCAAAGACCGCGTAGAGATCATCTATGAGATCTCCTCCGAGCTTTTGCAACGTGCCGAGCAAGGCAAGCACAACGTCTGCGACAAGCTCTACGAGTTGGGCGACATCGAATACGTCAATATCGTCATGCAAAACGACGAGATTTCGGGTTGATTCAATGAAATACCGAATTTTATGGATTGTGGTTGCCTTCTCGCTCTGCCTGTCAGCGCTCGGTGCATGGGCATGGGAGAAATATCAACCGACGGGCAAAACCGCACGCTATCACCAGCATCTGGAAGCCGAAGCAAAGCCCGATTGCAACCACACCGATGATCGCTTTTGCACGCACCTTCCCGTGATTGAGATCGATACGGGCGGCATTGAAGTGCCCGGAAAAGCATACTTTGGTGAAGACGGAGAAAAACACATCGCCACGGGTGAGAACGGTGAAACTTTTGTGATGGCAAACGTCAAAATCTTTGACAACGCCACGCAAAACAACCACCTCTCCGATGCGGCAACCGACATGGGTACCGTTGAAATCAAGGTGCGCGGCAATTCCTCCCGCTACCATGACAAGCTTGGCTATACCCTGACCTTTGTGAACGATCTCGGTGAAAACGAATCCCACGCCGTGATGGGCATGGAAAAGCATCACGAATGGGTGATGCACGGTCCCTTTCTGGACAAAACCCTGATCCGCAACTATATGTGGTACAACATTGCCGGCGAGATCATGGAGTACGCCCCCAACGTTCGTTTTTGCGAAGCCTTTCTCAACGGCGAGTACATTGGCGTATACGTCATGGTGGAAACCATTACGGCAGGAAAAACTACCGATTCGCGCTTGGAACTTTCGATCGATAAAAAGGATCAAACCTTTTTGGGCTACTGCATCCGCTTGGACAGAGGAAGTTCGGATTTAAAAAACCTGAACACCTTCACCGGCTATACCCTGCGCAACGCGCAAACGCTTGACGTTGTCTATCCCGGCACGTCCAATCTCACCCCCGAGATCAAAGAGCAGATCGAACAGGATTTTTCTTATTTTGAGCGTATTCTCTATT
>JAZRGI010000079.1:0-12373 GCA_045644105.1 Eubacteriales bacterium
TAGATCAACTCAAAACCGTTGTGCGCGTGTTCCGAATAGGTGTCCATCGGTAGCGCGGGCGAATTCTCATGCTTAAAAAACATTCGGTCTGATTGAAAAATGTATTCCTGCATCGATTCCCCCCCTTTCACAAGCCTTCCGCTTATATTATAGCACACGAGTTCACTTTTTGCAATACAAAAATGCAGTTTTAACAATTTACTTTGTAAAAAATTTATTTTATAATGATATCATCAATACTTATGTAAAAATTTAAGGAGGATTATTATTATGAAAAAACTGAAGCTTGCCATTATCGGTCAAGGCAGAAGCGGAAAAAACATCCACGGTAAATACTACACAAGCAAGGATAATCAGTATTACGATGTTGCGTACGTTGTTGATGCCGATGAGTTCCGCCGTGGCGTTGCCCGTGATATGTACCCCGGTTGTCAGACCTTTGCCGACTACCACGAGCTGTACGCGTTTGACGATATCGATCTGGTGGTCAACGCATCCTTCTCCGAAATGCACTACCCCATTACGCGTGACCTTCTGATGCACGGCTTTAACGTATTGGTGGAAAAGCCCTTTGGCCGCACCCGCTTTGAATGTGACGAGTTGATTCAGATCGCAAAAGAAAAGAACGTAACCTTGGCTGTATTCCAACAGACCTTCCTCGCTCCCTTCTATCTCTTCGCAAAGGAGCTGACGACCTCCGGAAAGCTTGGAGAGATCAAGCAGATCAGTATCCGTTACAACGGTCTTTCCAGACGTTGGGACTGGCAAACTCTGCAGAAGAGATGCGCCGGAAGCACCTACAACACCGGACCGCACCCCATCGGTATGGCACTCGGCTTCCTTGACTTTGACAAGGATATGCAGGTTGTATACAGCCGCCTCGACACCGCTCTGACCAGTGGCGACGCAGACGACTACGCAAAGATTCTCATCACCGCTCCCGGTAAACCCCTGATGGACGTAGAGATCAACTCCACCGATGCATACTCGGGCTACACCCTCAAGATCCAGGGAACCAAGGGAACCTTCAAGTGCACCCCCGCGGCTTATGAAATGACCTACATCGTAGACGGCGAGAACCCCGAGCGTCCCGTAGTTGAGAGCTTCCTCAAGGACGATAAGGGCGAGCCGATCTACTGCTCCGAGAAGCTTGTAAAGCACGAGGAATCGGAAAAATTCGAGGGAACGGCATTCGACGTCGGAACCGCATCTCTCTACAAGCAGCTCTATGATAAGATCACGGCAGGCACGCCCATGACGGTTACTCCCGAAATGGCGGCACAGGTCATCTCGGTCGTCGAGATCGCACACGCCAACAGTCCCCTGCCCCTGAAGTTCTGATCATAAGACAACGTAAGGAGAAAATACATGAAAAAAATTGCGATTCTTGGTTGTGAAAACACCCATGCCAAAGCATTTTTGAAATACATCACCGAGAATGAGGAGTTTTCGGACATCGAGGTAGTTGGCATCTACAGTGACGACCTTGATGCTTCCAAGGCACTGCAGGAAGCTTTTGGCGTACCGGTGCTGGACAGCTATGACGCCGCAGTCGGAAAGATCGACGGTTTGATCGTTACCGCTCGTCACGGAGGATACCACTACAAGTTTGCAAAGCCCTATATCGAAAGCGGCATTCCCTTCTTTATGGATAAGCCCATCACCATCTCCGAGGAGGAGGCGGTCACCTTTATGAAGGAGCTTCGCGAGAACAACGTCCGCGTTTCGGGCGGCTCTTCGCTCAAGCAGGACCTCAACGTTGCGGCTCTGCGTGAGGCACATATGACCGAGCAGGACGGCAAGACCATCAGCGGCTTTGTTCGCGCACCCTTCCACGCGCAAAACAACTACGGCGGATTCTATTTCTACGCACCGCACATGGTAGAGATGGTTGCCGAAATCTTCGGCAGATACCCCATCTCGGTTACCGCAAAGAAAAACGGAGAAAACATTCACGTTTTGTTCCACTACGAGAATTACGATTGCGTCGGCCTGTTTGCGGACGAGAGCAACGTATATTATGCTTGCCGTATGTCCGACAAGGGCGTACAGTCGCTTGATATCCCGATCACAAAAGATTGGTACTACCGCGAGTTCAAGGAATTCTACTCCATGCTCTGCGGCGCACCCCAACCGCAATCCTACGAGGATCTGATCGCATCCGTCTTTACCATGAACGCCATTGAGCGCTCGCTCCTGAACGGCGGTAAGGAAGAAACGGTCAAGCCCGTCATTCTTTAAGGAGGAAACTATGTCAAACATCATCATGTCGGCATTTGCCGATGAATATGCAACCTCCTTTGAGGAGCAACTGCAGGGTATGCGCGATTTCGGTATCAAATATATCGAGTTGCGCCACGCAGACGGTATCAACGTTTCCTGCATGAGTGCAGAACAGCTCCAAAACGTAAAGGCTCTGTTGGATAAGTACGGCATCGGCGTATCCGCCATTGGTTCTCCTTTGGGAAAAATCAAGTTGGATGAGGATATGGACGCGCACCTCGAAACGGCGAAAACCGTTTTTGAGGCGGCTCGCACGCTCGGTGCAAAGTTTGTTCGCGTTTTTAGTTTCTATGCCCCCGAGGGAAAGAAGATCACCGATATGCGCGATGAGGTATTTGCCGGAATGGAAGCGCTCCTGAAGTTGGCGCACGAGTACGGCGTTACCCTCTGTCACGAAAACGAAGCCCTCATCTACGGTGACGTTCCCGAACGTTGCCGCGAGCTTATAGATCACTTTGGCGGTGAGTTGAAGTGCGTATTCGATATGGGCAACTTCGTTCTGGAGGGCGTTACCCCTTATCCAGATGCTTATGAAATTCTGAAGAACGACATTGCATACTTCCACATCAAGGATTCGCTTGCGGCAGGTGCCATCGTGCCTCCCGGAAAGGGCGAAGCCTCCATCAAGGAAATCCTTGCCGCATACAAATCCGAGTTTTCGCGTGATTTCTTCGTATCCTTGGAGCCGCACTTGCAGCTCTTTGACGGCAAAAACGCGCTGGTAGGCCGCGCCTTTGAAAATCCCTACCAATACGCCGACGCAAAGGAAGCCTTTGCCGATGCAGTAAAAAAATTTTTGGAGTTAACAGCATCATGAAAACGTTTCAAAAAGATCTTTTAAAGGTTGAAATCTATGAGAGCAGACCGAAAATGGGTGCCGCTGCCGCAGAGCAGATCAAAAACTGCTTCCTCGCTCTGCTGAATGAAAAGGAAACCATCAACGTTATCTTTGCCGCAGCCCCCTCGCAAAACGAGGTTCTGGATGCATTGGTTGCCGACACCGATATTCCGTGGAACCGCATCAACGCCTTCCACATGGACGAATACATCGGACTTTCCAAGGATGCTCCTCAAGGCTTTGGTAACTTCCTGCGCGCACACCTTTTTGATCGCGTTCCTTTCCGCAGTTGCAATTTCATCGATAGCACCGCAACCGATGCCGAGGCAGAATGCAACCGCTATACAGAGCTGCTCAAGCAGAACCCCACCGACGTTGTCGTTATGGGAATCGGTGAGAACGGACACATCGCATTCAACGATCCCCCGGTTGCAAATTTTGCCGACACACTTGCAGTAAAGCCGGTAGCACTTGACGAGGTCTGCCGTCAGCAGCAGGTCAACGACGGTTGCTTCAAGACCATCGATGACGTTCCCAAGACCGCTATCACGCTTACCGTTCCCACCCTCTTTGCAGGCAAGCACCTGTTCTGCATCGTTCCCGCCAAGACCAAGGCAAACGCCGTTCGCGCAACCCTGAACGACGAGATTTGCGAGGCATGCCCCGCAACGATTCTGCGCCGCCATTCCAGTGCAGTTCTCTTCCTGGATGCCGATAGCAGCGCACTGCTATAAGGAGCACGTGATGAAACGAATCAGATCAGACCGTATTGTTCTGGAGGACCGCCTGTTTGACGGATACGTTTATTTTGACGGAAAGACCATCGTTGAGGTATCCGACAACGAGAATCCCGTAGATGAGGAATACGATCTTCGCGGACTCTACGTCAGTGCGGGATTCATCGATATTCACACACACGGCGGTGGCGGAAACGCCTTTGAGTGCAGTGTTGACGATATCGTCAACGGATGCGAGTTTCATCTGGCTCACGGTACCACCACCATCAGTCCCACCATTTCTGCGGCTCCTCTCGCGAGCATGGCAGAATCGGTAAAGAACGTCGCCAAAGCGATGCAGGACAAGCGCGTTCGAGCAACCATCATCGGCGCACATCTCGAAGGTCCCTACCTTTCCGCCAAGCAGGCGGGAGCGCAATGCCCCGACTTTATCACACCGCCGCAGGAAGGCGAGTATCTGCCGCTTCTGGAAGAATACGGTGATGCGATCGCTCGTTGGAGCTATGCCCCCGAAAACGATGAGGGTGCCGCATTTGCCGCCGCTCTGCGCAAGTATGACGTAGTGGCATCCGCAGGACATACCGATGCCATTTACGATGAGATGAAGCCGGCAATCGAACAAGGTTGCTCGCTCATCACACACCTCTATTCCTGCACCTCTACCATTACGCGTGATCACGGCTTCCGTCGCCTCGGTGTCATTGAAACCGCCTTTTTGCGCGATGATATCTACGTAGAGATCATCTGTGACGGCAAGCACCTCCCCCCCGATCTGATCCGTCTGATCTACCGTATCAAGGGTGCCGATAAGATCGCCCTGATCACCGATAGTCTGGCACTTGCAGGCACATCCCAGACACAGGGACGGATGCAAAACACCGACTTTATCATCGAGGACGGCGTTTGCAAACTGCTTGACAGAAGTGCCTTTGCAGGTAGCATTGCCACGGCAGACCGCTTGGTACGCGTTGCTGTACAGGAGGCGGATATTCCGTTGGTGGATGCCATCAAGATGATCACCAAGACGCCCGCTACCATTATGGGACTTACCAAAAAAGGCGCGCTTGCCGGCGGTATGGATGCCGACATGGTCGTCTTTGATGACAACATCAACGTTTGCGGTGTCTTCTCCATGGGAGAAAAGATTTAACGGCTCCGTATAACGACCAAACAATAAAAGATCCGAACCCGTTATGGGGTTCGGATCTTTTTTGTTTGATACAAGCTCTCAATTTTTGCTTTCGGTATAATCTTTCCAGAACGGCGTACCGTAGAAAAGCGTGTTGTTTGCTTTTTCCAATTGATTGAAGTTCTTGACCTCCGTTAATGCGGTACAACCCGAAAACCAATTGACACCCACCATGACACCTTCTTCGGACATATTGGCCCCCGAAAAATCAACGCTTTGCAAAGCAGTGCAGTCCTTGAAGGCATTTGCCCCTATACTTTTAAGCGTGGTTGGGAAGGTAATGCGTTCAATTGCGGTGCATCCCAAAAAGGCATCGGCTCTGACGTAAAGCAGACCTTCGTTAAATTCAATTGTCTTCAGAGAGGTAGCCCCTTGGCAAAATTGAGGCGGCACTGATTGGGTATTTTTCGGAAGAGTGATCGATTCCAATGCCGTTGCCCCCATAAACATACGGTCACCAAGCGCACAATTGTCGCCCGCAAAATAAACCGATTTCAGTGACGTGCAATTTGCAAAGGTAAGCATCCCAATCTTTGTAAGATTTTCGGGAATCGTAATCGAAATCAGTCCGCTCTTCTCAAATGCCGAGTTCTGAATGTAGGTAAGGCTATTGGGCAGGGTAATTTGTTGAAGCGAGGTGCAACCGAAAAACAACTCATAGGGAATGGTTTCTATCAAGGCGGGCAATTCAACGGTTTGCAACGCCGTACAATTTTTAAAAGCGCCATACTCCATTTTTTTCAACCCGGCAGGAAGAATCACCGCTTTAAGCGCAGTGCAACCTTCAAAAGCCTCATGTTCGATCGTTTCCAACGATTCCGGGAAGGTAATACTCGTCAACGCAACGCAACCTTGAAACGCCCAGTAACAGATCGTCTTTAAATTTGGGGGAAGAACCACTTCCACAAGACTTGTACAACCGTTAAAGGTGTTGGCGTCAATCATTGTAACACCGGCAGGCAAGACCATGCGACGGACCGAGGTGCTTGCAATGAAAGCCGTACCCAGTTGCGTTACGGTGTCGGGGATCTCGATCTGCTCCAGACTCACACAATTCAAAAACATATAGGGAGGAATCATCGTGCAACCCCGGGCCAATGTTACCTGCGTCAGTTTTGAACACCCTTCGAAAATATATTGATTCTCCATGCTGAAGGTAACGCTTTCGGGGATCACGATTGACGTAATAGAGGTGTTGGCAAAGGCATATGAGCCGATGGTTCTCACAGAGGAAGGAATCGAGAATTCGGTCAACCCCGTACAATTTCTGAATGCGCCGGCTCCAATATGGTTTGCGTTCGATGCAATGGTTATTTTGGTTAGCATATCGCAATTATAGAACGCCGACTTACAGGGTGCGCTTAACAGGTGAACCTCTTTCAGAGAAAGCGGAACGGCACCGTAATAGGTTGAGGTAAAGGAACCGTCGCCCTGTGTAAGAGCCTTATATTGAACGGCTTGCTTCCACGCATACAAAAAGTAGTAAGCAATGGGCTTTGACATCGGCATCGTCAATTTTGCGAGCACCGGATTGTTGTAAAAAATATTTTCGCCGGGAGTCGCACTCTGCGTCATCGTAACCTCTTCCAAAGCAGTGCAATCATAAAATGCCCCGGTTTGTATATCGTTAACACCGTTCGATAGTGTAATCGACTTCACCTTGTCGGTTGCAAACGCCCCGGACGCAATTCCGACAACGCGATACCCCTGCTCCGATCTTAACGGAACAACAACGTCTGTATCCTTACACGTCCCCATACCCGAAACGTAATATCCGGTCGATTGCAGGGTGTAGGCAAGTCCTACCGAATAATTAACGGTATCGGTATAGCTATCCACGTAGGATTCGATACAGTTTTTGCAGCTATGCGTCGTATAGCCCTTGTTTTCGCGATCGGGATAGGTAACGGTGGAAACGAAGGAATGAATGGTTCCCGACACTTCAAGCTCCTCTGTATGGGAATATTGACAAACCTCGCATACAAACAACTTCTTTTGCATCTGATTGCAGGGTGCATCCTGAATCGTTTCCCGATAGGTATGTCCCGGCGCCGTCACCGTCAGATCGGAGTATTGCTCGTCACACAGAGAGCACTGATGTAAGGTGTAACCGTCCTCAATGCAGGTCGGAGGCACAACGGTTTCCTGATAAACGTGTGTATGAGGCACCTCCGTGTCGGGCGCTTCCTTCGGCGCATCGGTTTGGCACGATGAAAGTAACAAAAGACAAAGCAAACCAACGATCGCCACCAAATATTTTTTCATCAAATTGATCTCCTTTTAGCTTCAAATTTTCAAAAGTCATAGATGTAAACGAATCCGGGAATGAAAGAATTATCCCTTTCCGTCAACAATATCGCTTATCAAATCGATCTGTCCCGTATTTTTACTGATCCTCACCCGTTCAATTGCCGTGTATCCGTCCGATGTAGGTTGTCCAAGCAGAATCACGTACGTTGATGACTGCCAAAAACGGTACGACTCGTCATAGATCACCACATAAGCATTAATATCGATCTCTTTTGCCTTCCAATATTCCTTTGCGATTTCAATGGCATCATAGTAGGATATATTGTAGCTCCATGGAACCGAAAGCGACGCAAGCACACACGCTTCCTTTACGGTATCCTCAAAATATTGCAAAAGAACTTGCCGGGAAACCGACTCACCGTTCAGATAATATTCGGCATCGGGCGCACCGTCGTTTACAATCCGCCAAAGCTCCACCGTCTTCAACTCCGCACCGTCAAAGGTCAGGCGGTTCTCTCCGTACTCAGCGTTTTGTCCGTTGAAGCTCCAATTATAAGAGCCGTCGGTATAGAGGCCGTTTGCCCCAACGATATAATCATAGACACGCCCCTTGTAGTAGCGAAGCACCAACAAGCCATCACCGTAATCCACAACCGCCTCCTCAATACCGTCGCCATCCACGTCCAGGAAGGCGTAGAAGAGAGAACCGAGGTCGGAAAGAAGGTATTGTTGTCCGTCCTCGGTTGGAACGCGCTTGGAAGACAAAAAACCTCCGTGGTAGTATAGGACCTCATCATTATTCAGAGCATCAATCAACGTTTGTTTGGATAGCGCGAAGTCACTGAAGGCGGGTTTCATAGCAGGCACGATATATTCCAGAACCGCTTCCATGCCACTATAGGGAAGAGAATTGATATGCGTCGCAAGAAGCGATCGATATTCCGACTCGCTGATGATGATTCTTTTTCCGTCAACGTAACGATATCGTGTGTACAATATTTGCACGTTATTATCCACAAGGCGCACCTTCCTTCGGTGAGCATCGCCAATCTCAAGTACGAATGCCAACTTCCCCTCATCGGTTATTTTTTGAATTCTGTAATAGTCGGTCGAGATTGCATCATCGGCAAACTTGATTGTGTAAAATAAGCCGTCCTCATCAAACCAACATCGGTCACTGTCCCCATAAGTCCAGAGGAGCCGAGGTTTCCCTTCGGAAACAGAAAACATGCCAAATACAATTCCGCCATCGGTCAAAAGAACAAGTTCATCAATGCCGTCGCCGTTAAAATCCTTGATCGCGTAGCCAAAATGGTTTCTCGCTTCTCCGCCGTGATCACCGTCATTCAAATAAGAACGATATCGGGTAGAAATTCCGGGCATCATCTTTTCAAAGATTTGCTTTTCCCACAGGCTTGCAAACTGCGTCCTTTCCACTATGCTTTGCACGGTAAAAAACTTCACACCGTAATCATGGCAGATCGTCAACATACGGGCGTAAAGATCCAGAACACCGTTGTAGACCCCTGCATCAAAAATCGGAGGAATCTCCTCTTTGGGAGCGTCGGTTTCAAGTGACGGAGGTTCGGGGGATGGCTCTTCAATTACCCGACACGAAGCCGATAAGATCAATATCACACAACATAGCAAAAACGCAATCCACCTCTTCATAACTCCTCCTGTTTCAAACTGTAAATACGGTATATAAAAATTATATCATAGCCTCCTTCACCTTGTCAAGACAGGTTCAAAAAGTGGAGGAAAAAAACTTTTTAAGGGTTTTTTCAAGCAAAAAGTGGGGCAAAAATATCAAAATCCAACCTTTTTTCAGAGAGAAAAAAGCATCCGACCGACACACTTTTTGCGGCAACGCAAACCACCGTCCAAAATCCCCCCTCAATCGATCGCCACCACCACCCTTGAAAACCGCTTTTCAACAAAAAAGAACAGATCTTCAACCGAAAATCTGTTCTTATTGATCAGCTTATGAAGGCAGTGCCACAGTCAATCAAAGCACTCTCCGATCAAGGCTAAATTTTAATGTTGTAATAATACGACGGCATGCCATCCAGGATAGAAGCCGAGTTCATGAGAATGATAAAACTCAATATCATCACCACCACCGAAAAAACAGCAATGGCAATGTCCTTATATTTGACCCCGATGATCACTCCCGCAAGCGGACACAAAAGCGCGATCAGATATGCCCAACAACCAATCTCATTGCCCGAATTCTTGGAGGTTTCATCGCTCTTTCGCTTCTGCAGTTCGGCAAAATCATATCCGCAATATTTGCAAAAACGGTTATTCTCTTCATTTTCCATATCACATCCGGGACATATCTCATCTTTGAAATAAAATTTCGGTTTTTCGGGAGTCTGCGTTTTTGAAGGAAACCTCATAACAGGAATGCCACGTTCCTTACACAACGCGTCCAGACGCGCCTGAAGCTGTGCAAGCTCGCTCTTTGTAAACAGATCCTGTTGATCGGTCAAGATCAGCTTGAGCTCTTCAAAGCTGTATGCTTCCACGTCAAAATCGTCGGAGACTTCCGTAGCGACAGGATTTTCTTCTTCCAAACAATCCCCATCTTTTGCATCAACAGGATTTTCCTCGTCCAAACAATACTCGTCCTCGGCATCTCCTATCATTAAATAATCAATGGTTACGTTAAAAAGCTTGGCAAGCTTGGGAAAAAGATCAATTCCCGGCATACCGCCGTTTTCCCATTTGCTGACAGACTTATCACTGACGTTCAGCATCGCGGCAAGCTCGGCTTGCGACCAACCTTTTTGCTTTCTCAACGTTGCTATTCTTTTCCCTACATTGTTGTCCATAGTACCCCAACCCCTTTTCTTGACTTTCACAAGTGTTGCATTCATTATAGCACATCAAGCCGAAAAAATCAACCTACTTTTATTTGAATTTGCAATCTACCGACAGTAGACGGACTCTACTTCGATTAGAGTCGCCTTTTTGAGAGAAATTGAAGGCGTAAGATCGAAGCAGAATCCAAAAACTCGCGTCAAAAGAACTTTTTGGGGGTGAAGTAAAGAATTTCATCGCATCAAAAGGGGAAAATCCCCGATAAATTATTTGCCGAAGTTAACGGTAACACCGTTGTCGATTTTTGCTTTGCTCTTGGATATCGCATCCCACTGTGCTTCCGTTCCCGCAAAGTTGATCGTGGTTAAAGCGGTGCAACCTTTAAATGCCCCTTCATCTATGAGTGTTACACGATCTCCCATCCTCACACTTGTCAGGTTGGTGCAATCGCCAAACGCAAAATAACCAATACTTGTAACACTGTCAGGGAGTGTTATACTCTTCAAGCCGGTGCAATTTCTAAAGGCGGAATCGATAACCGCATTCACACTGTTCCCGATCGTTACGTTCTCCAGTTTGGTGCAATTCATAAATGTAGTTGTCAAACGCGTTACGCCATTTCCGATCGTCGCGCTTTTCAGGTTCGTACAACCGTAGAATACCGAATGTCCCATACTCTTAACACTATCCGGAATCACAATGCTCGTCAATTGATTACACTGGGCAAACACAAAATCGCCAAGACTATTAAGGTTATTCCCTAACGTCACGTCTGTCAGTCCTGTGCAATAGTCAAATGCATTATTGCCTAGGCTTGTGACACTGTCTGGAATTACAATACTTTTAAGATTGGAACAATTATTGAATGCCCCCTCGCCTATGCTTTTTATATTTTTGCCGATTGGTAGGTTTGCCAAGAGATCACAGGCGGAAAACGAGTATTCACCGATGCTCGTTACACTGTCCGGGAATTCTATGCTTACCAAGCTGTCACAATTATGAAATGCGAGGTTGCCTATACCCACCACAAGATCATTTTGGGGAGATCTGGACGGAATTATAATACTTTTATCTTTACAATCGCCAATTCCACTGACGTAGCACGTTCCGTCTTGATTCGACTTAAACGAGAGCCCTTTGCTTGCTTTGGCATTCCATTTTTCTTCCTCGGAAAGCTCATCTTTCGGCTCCGATACGTCATTCGTATCCGCATTCGATTCGGAATTCAATTCGGAAACGGTGCCCGAATCACCTTCGCTTTCAACAAAGGATATCTCCTCCCCACGATCGCCGTTCCCATCGGTTCTATCGCAAGACGAAAGCCCTCCCATACTAACTGCCACAACGGCCAACGCTAAAAACAAGCAATACAATCTTTTCAACTTCATTTGGTCCTCCTAAAAAAAGTGAAAATCCGATGATCTCATTATATCACATCATTATAGAATTGTAAAGATATTCTTCAAGGCTTGCAATAAGGATTCAAACTCAAACCGCTTTCCGCAAAAATTCAAATAACGTTTCCCAAAGTTTTATCATAGGAATCGATAAAACAAATGCAAAAACAGACTCAAAAACCCAAACCGATTTTGTAAAGCGGAACTTTTCAAAAACTTTGATGTTTAGAATCAGCATGACGATCAACCCGAGCAGAGCAACGATGCCGAGAAGAATGCAGAAAGGGATCCATCTCGGATATTGTTTTGTAACCGCCGGACCGTCTAATGAAATCGCCATAGCAAGTCCCAGCAAATTCAACAGGCATTCTATACCAAGACTTAAAAACGTGGCGCCTGCCAATATGAAAAGAATCATATAGGTTGTTTTCTTTATATCCCCCACCGCCTTTCTTGGTTTTATTATAGCATAAAACCATTCGCTTTTCAAATGAAACATTCGGCTATCGTCGAATGTAAAAAAAGAACGACTAAAAGTAGTTCAATCATTCTGTCTTACAGGGAGACTTCCTAACGCAAAAGATATTAGGAACCATGGCCAAAAAGTAAGCAGATATACATCTCCGGTATAGTCACGTCCGCTCGCACTTGCAAAATTAAACACCTTCAAAACAACAAGACAATAAAAAGCAATGGAAAGAAAAGCAAAAAAAGCCGAACCCCAATAGCATATTCCGACCAATTTCCTCGGTTTGTGCTTCAGCATTTTATAAACACTTCTTATAAAAGAAAGCTCTGCTCCCAAAACAGGGACAGTAAAGAAGATGCTCCAAACCAACCCTTCTTCTAACCC
>JAZRGI010000080.1:0-5977 GCA_045644105.1 Eubacteriales bacterium
CCCTCTATCATCGTCCCCCCCATTCACGACAAAACCAATCTGTTCTTCCGCTTCAAGCGCCTGTGCGAACGTCCCTTTATCCGCAAGTATGCCAAGCAAAACGGCTACCGCGAATGGATGGCGTTCTGGAAGATCAAGCTCTGATACCTCAAAAAGAAAGGAACTACGCTTATGGCAACGGCAATCTTCGGTCCCGGCGGCAACGGTGATCTCTTTTATCGCGACGGGTGCAAATCCACCCTGCAAAGCCCCGGGTGGGTAAAGCGCTTCGGGCTTGACGCCTTTGAATACGAAGCCGGAAACGGTTTGACCGCAGGCGAGGCATCCCTGCGCGCCGTCGGCGAAAAGGCGCGTGAGCACGGCATCAAAATGTCCCTGCATGCCCCCTATTTTATCTCTCTTTCGGGTGTCGATCCCGAAAAGCGCCTGAAGAGTATCGACTACATTCAAAAATCGCCCCGGGCCGCCGAACTGTTGGGTGCCGACACCATCGTCATTCATAGCGGAAGTACCGCCAAGATGGCACGCGAAGACGCCATGTCGCTCTCCAAGGACACCTTGGAAAAGGTGGCGGAAGCGGTGGGACAACCCTGTGCCCGTCTTGGTATCGAAACCATGGGAAAGATCAATCAACTCGGTACGCTTGCCGAGGTCATTGAGCAATGCCGTGTTTCGCCCATCTATGCGCCCGTGGTCGATTTCGGTCACCTGAATGCGCGCAACATAGGCGGCGCTTTCCCCGACGTTGACAGTTACCGTCGCATCTTTGATGCGATCGCAACCGGTCTTGGCGACAGCTACGCCATGAATCTGCACTGTCATTTTTCCAAGATCGCCTACACCTCTGCCGGCGAGAAAAAACACCTGACCTTTGCCGACAACGAGTTTGGCCCCAGCTTTGAGCCGCTTGCCGAGGCAATCGTCCGCGAGGGCGTTGCACCTCGCATCATCTGCGAATCCGACGGCACGCAACCCGAGGACGCGCTCTTCATGAAAAACGCCTACCTTGCGGCATTGAACGCAATGGGTAAGTAAGGAGGTTGCGGTTGTGAAAAAGAAATTTACGGTCACCGCACTCCTTCTGCTCTCGCTCTCGCTTTTGCTCTGTTCGGTTTCCTGCTCGGATCAAGCGAACGGCAACGACCGCGTCATTCTATCCACGGCGGATAGCGGCATTCTCTCCGACGGTCTGATTGCCGAATCAAGCCTTCCGCAAAACACCGAGATCCAAGACTGGTACGAGGAATCGAAGTCCCGCGAAATTCTCCCCTATGCGCTTCTCTACTCCAAAGACGAGAGCGACGGAAGATGGCATTGTTGGCTTTACGTCGGCACCTGGCAGGACGGAGACTCTCTGAAACTTGGCAAGCTTGACGCAAGCGGTTTTTGCGTAACCATTGATTACGCCACACCGTCTGAAAATCCCCAACCCGGTTGTACCGGCGCCTTCCACTTCAGTTTTTCCTATGACGAAGGCGAACCGACTTTCGAATTTTCGGTCAACGGCGACACTGACGGACTGATCTCCACGGTTTCAGACGTCTCGGTTGCCCCCTGACCTTTTTCCATACTTTACAGAAAGGCAATTTTATGCAAACCATAGAACAACGTTATCTGACCGCCAAGCGCGCGCTTTTTGATAAGGTCTACCAATCGCTCAACGAGCGCCAACGCGAAGCGGTTTTCACCGTAAACGATCCCCTTCTGGTGCTTGCCGGTGCTGGAAGCGGAAAGACCACCGTTTTGGTGCGCCGCATCGCCTTCATCATCCGCTACGGCAACGCCTACTACAGTGAATATGTCCCCTACGGTACCGACGACGAGCAGGTGCGCGATCTGGAGAACGCCCTCTCTCTGCCCGCCGAGGAGATCGAAAAGAATATTCTACCCGCCTTCTCCAACAACGCCTGCGAGCCATATCGTATTCTTGCCATTACCTTTACCAACAAGGCGGCAAACGAGATCAAGGAACGTCTTTCGCGAATGTTCCCTGACGATGCGCAAACTGCCGGCGACATCTGGGCAGGCACCTTTCACTCGATCTGTGTCCGCATTCTGCGCCAACACTGCGACAAGTGCGGCTACCGTCCCGGCTTTACCATTTACGATACCGACGACACCAAAAAAAGTCTTTTGCAAGCCATGCAACGTTGCAACATTGACGAAAAGCTTCTACCCGTAAAGGCAGTGGCAAACGCCATCAGCCGCGCAAAAGACCGCCTGATCTCCCCCGATTCCTTTTTGTTGGAGGCAGGAAATGATTTCCGTCAAAAGCAAATCGCCCGTATTTATGAGGCATATCAACAACTTTTGCGCGAGTCCAACGCGCTTGACTTTGACGACATCATCATGCAAACGGTTCTGTTGCTCCAAAATCACGCCGACGTGCGCGAAGCCTATCAGAAGCGCTTCCGCTACGTATGCGTAGACGAGTTTCAGGACACCAACGTGGCACAACTGCGACTGACGGTTCTGCTTTCGGGCTACCACCAAAATCTGATGGTGGTAGGCGACGACGACCAAAGCATCTACCGCTTCCGCGGCGCTACCATTGAAAACATACTCACCTTTGATAAAACCTTCCCCTCGGCAAAGACCATTAAGTTGGAACAGAACTATCGCTCCACGCAGACCATTCTGGATGCCGCAAACGCCGTTATCTCTCACAACGCCGCCAGAAAGGGCAAAACCCTTTGGACGGCGGCAGGCGAGGGTGAAAAGATCCATCTGTGTCTTTGCGATGACCAGAACGCCGAAGCAAGGTTTGTGGTGGACAGTGTCAACCGCAAGGTTGCCAAAGGTGAAGCTACCTACCGCGATTTTGCCGTGCTCTACCGCACCAACGCACAATCGCAAAGCATCGAAAAGGCGTTTGCACGTTCTGCGGTTCCCTACCGTGTCCTGGGCGGCACGCGCTTTACCGACCGTAAGGAAATCCGTGATGCGGTCGCCTATCTGCAATTGATCAACAATCACGACGATAACATCCGGCTTGGTCGCATCATCAACGAGCCGCGCCGCAAGATCGGTGCCAAAACCCTTGACGCGATTGCCGCCATTGCCGAAGAGCAGGGCTGCAGTCAGTTCTCGGTTATTGAGCACGCCGCAAGCTATACGGCACTTGAACGAAGCCGCGCGACGTTGGAGCAGTTTGCGAATCTGATCAACTCGCTCTCCGAGCTTGCCAAATCGGTAACGCTTGACGTTCTCCTCGACGCCGTTCTGGATCGCTCCGGCTACCGCCAGATGTTGATCGACGCAGGTCCCACCGAAGCCGAGCGACTTGAGAACCTTGACGAGTTCAAGTCGGGTATTCTCGAATATATGAAGGAGAACGAAACGCCTACCCTCACCGGATTTTTGGAAGAAACCGCGCTCGTTGCCGACGTTGACCGCTATGATGAAAGCGCCGACGCTGTGGTCATGATGACCGTTCACAGTGCAAAGGGATTAGAGTTTCCCATCGTCTTCTTGCCGGGTATGGAGGACGGACTCTTTCCCGGTATACAAACCATTACGGCGGGCGAGAGCGAGATAGAAGAGGAACGTCGGCTTGCCTACGTTGCCATCACCCGCGCAAAGAAGGAGCTTTACGCCCTGCACACGCGCAACCGTCTGCTTTACGGACAGACGATGTACAATCCCGTATCGCGCTTTGTCAGTGAGATCCCCTCGGCACTCATCGAAGCCGACAGTGACGGTTTTGCCGCGCCTCGCCAAAGCTTTGGCGGCTACGGCAGTTCGGGCTTCGGCGGAGGCTACGGACAGACACGCGCGTCGGTCTACGGTTCCCGCGGCGCAGAGCCGCCCGCATCGCAAAAGCGCACCTACTACACCGCCCCCGAACGCACCGAAGTCAAACGAACCGCTCCGCCGTCCGGCGAGCGCGTGACCGTTGGAAAGCCGCTTACTCCTCCGCGTCCGTCGACAAAAGAGGTCTTCTCGGCAGGCGACCGTGTCCGTCATATGACCTTTGGCGAAGGTGAGATCATTTCGGTAAAACCGATGGGTGCCGATACCCTTTACGAGATCGTCTTTGACCGCGTTGGCACAAAGAAACTGATGGCAACATACGCAAAACTGACCAAGCTTTGACCGCAAAGGAGAGCGCATGAATCCCGAACGTTTTGAACGCCTCTGCCTGGAGGCGGCAACTCACGGCCGCACCGACGGCGCAAACGGTTTTGGCACGCTTGCCGAAAAGCGTCTGCACGCCGTCATCAAAAAATATCTGTGCGAAGACGAAAGCTACCATGAGGTGGGCGTTGCCGGCACGCGTTTTGTATCCGACGTGCGCATTGGGAACGAGGTGACCGAAGTGCAGACCGGCAGCTTCTTTCCGATGAAAAAGAAGATCGCCTATTATCTTGCGCATACCGATCTCACCGTCACCGTGGTACATCCCATTGCCGTGACGCGTTGGATGTCATGGGTGGATCCCGCCACCACCGAGATCTCGCCCCGCCGACGGGTGCGCGGTGAAACGGCATGGGAGCTTTTGCCCGAACTTTACTTCCTTGCCGAGCATCTCGGACACCCTCGTCTGCGCTTTCAACTTCTGTTGTTGGAGGTGCAGGATTTCCGCGTATTGAACGGATGGTCGAAAGACCGCAAAAAGGGATCGAGCCGCTACGAACGGATGCCGCTTGCCCTGCTTGGGGAACAAACCTTTTCCGCGCCGTCGGATTTTTCGGTCTTCCTGCCGCAAGACCTGCCCTCACATTTTACCGTAAGGGAGTTTTCCGCTCAAAGCAAACTGCGCGGCAGAAAGGCTTACTCCGCCGTTCGCGCGCTTGCCGCGCTCGGTGTGATCGAGGAAGCCGATCCGATCGGCAGAAGCATGGGGTGGAGACGCATCCCGTAAAATACCCTCTCTGCAAGATCAAAAAGCCGATATGGAATTCCCATATCGGCTTTTCTGTATATTGACGCAACTCAATCCTTGATCGCGATCAGCTCCTGCGCATAAGGCAGGCTCATGATCCAATCGCAAAGCGTATGCCACTCGGCAAGCTTGTGCGTGCGGCGCGCATAATAAATATTGATCAGATTCTCATAATTTAACGTTACGGTGCGCATCTGATTGTAGGACGACGGCAAAAGCTGGATCATATTGTGCCATGCTTGGCGGTCATCCTTCTTGGCAACAAACTTCAATCGCTCTGCCTCAAGATAGGCGATCAGTGCGTCCAGTGCGGCAAGTCCGCCCTCGTCCAATCGGTCATGCGAAAAATCGGCACGCTCAAAGGGTTTGACGTGGATCTTGTGCATGGTCGAGCAGGAATTGGCAACCGTGCCAACCTTATACGTATCAAATTCCTTCCACCAATACAGAGGAGCGGTGATGTCTACCGAAACGAAGATCTGTCGCAAAAATTTGCGGTGGTCGGTGCCTGCAATTGCAAGACGGTGACCGAAATCCAGATCAATCGCCCCCAAAACAAATTTTCCGTCCTCGTCGTAACAGCTGTCGGATTTTGCCCAACTGTTCATCGGGTTTCTTGCCCCACGAATAGCGTTGTCCAAATTCATTACCGCGTCGCGTTCAATCCTGATCATGCTTAAAACTTCCTTTCACGTTATTCTCATTCAAATTCATATCTTGTATCACTCGAATCACTTCCATCGGGTGGCGAACAACCCTTGTCGCCCCGTGCTCGCGCAAA
Organism: Eubacteriales bacterium; assembly: GCA_045644105.1. GTDB lineage: Bacteria > Bacillota > Clostridia > Oscillospirales > CAG-272 > UMGS1865. The sequence continues at coordinate 5,667 of JAZRGI010000080.1, forward strand.
AAAGCCTCGTCACGGTATCCCCAAGAAACGCCGACGTGGTGCATCCCCGCCAGTTCCGCCGTACGAACGTCCACGTCACTGTCGCCGATCATCACGCACTCGTCGGGTTGAACGCCCAGTGCCGTCATGACCTGCGTACTCAAATACGGATCGGGCTTTGTGGGCTTTCCCGGGATCACACCCTGTGTCACATCGCAGCACCCTTTCGGCAAAAGCTGCTCAACGATGGCGCGCGCCATCGCATCCTGCTTGTTGGTCAACACGGCGATCTTCATCCCAAGCTCCGACCGCAGTGCCTTTACAAGTTCGAC
>JAZRGI010000081.1:0-1853 GCA_045644105.1 Eubacteriales bacterium
ATAACCGCAGATATCCTGCGGCAGATATGCCGACAGAGCCAAAGGTATGCGATCGATCGGAATCGCCGTTTCAAGTGATTCGGTCGCTTTTTTGGCAACCGTTGCGCAAAACATATTGGCGTGTACACCACTGTCGGTGCGACTGCAACCTACAATATCGCACGGAAAACGAAATACCGCCAATGCGGCTTCATTCAAGCATTGTTGAATACTGATTCCGTTGGGTTGCACCTGATAGCCGCAATAATCGGTGCCGCAATAACTGATTTTGACCAAGATCTTCATTTCATCACATACCCGATCCCCAAACGGTTCAACAAAACCAATCCAACGCAAACACAAACGACCGTAGCAAAACAAACCCAATCGACGGCACAGTACTGTAACACCTTCAAGCGGGTTCGTCCTTCCCCACCGTGATAGCAACGGCACTCCATTGCCGAGGCGAGATCAAACGCCCGATTGAATGCCGAAACGAACAACGGTACCAGAATCGGAACCAACGCTTTGGCGCGTCTGATGAGTCCGCCACTGCTAAAATCCGCACCTCGCGCCTTCTGCGCGCACATGATCTTTTCGGTTTCTTCGGTCAACGTAGGAATAAAACGCAAAGCAATAGTCATCATCATTGCAAAGTCGTGAACCGGAAGATGCAACTTTTTGAGCGGAGAAAGCAGAGATTCAAGCGCGTCGGTCAGTGCGATCGGCGTGGTGGTGTAGGTCAAAAGAATGCTCGTACCCACGATCAGATTGCCAATGCGCAAAACCATAAACAGAGCCTGCCATAAGCCCTCGGCATAAATGCGGATCTTCCACGATTCGGGCGTCAGCAGATGCTCTCCCGTTGTCATAAAAACGTTGATCGCAGAGGTGAATATGATGATAAAAAGAATCCCTTTGATCGATCTCAAAACCATTTTCAGGGGGATTTTACTGACTGTGATAAGAAGCGCCGAAAAGAGTGTCAATCCGATGAAGGCAATAAAACTTTTGCATAAGAACGTGGCGACGATATAGGCAACCGTCATCAACACCTTGACCCGCGGATCCAATCGATGGATCAGGGATTCGGTTGGATAAAACTGTCCAAAGGAAACACCCTTCATTTGCCATCGCCTCCCTTCTCATAAAGTGAACGAAGCAACAGAACGGCTTCTTCCACCGTGTAAACGTCTGCGGGAAGGTTCAATCCGCGTTTTTTCAGTGTCTGCATCAATTGCGTAATTTGCGGAATGTCCAGACCGATATCGGACAAGCGATCCACGTGGGAGAACACCTCGCGGCAACTGCCGTGCATCACCACGCGGGAGTTCGCCATGACGATCATATCGTCGCAATAGCGTGCCATATCCTCCATACTGTGACTGACGATCAGTACCGTAGATCCTGTTGTCTTCTGATAATTACGGATACCGTCAAAGATGAAGTGTCTTCCCTGCGGATCAAGTCCTGCCGCAGGCTCGTCAAGTACCAAAACCTCGGGGCGCATGGCGATCACACCCGCAAGAGCCACACGGCGTTTCTGTCCGCCAGACAGATCAAAAGGCGATTTGTCAAGCCAATCTCTTCCCACACCGGTAAAATCGGCAGCCTCAAGCACTCTCGCACGGATCTCCCGCTCGTCAAGCCCCATGTTTTGAGGGCCGTAAGCAATATCCTTGTATACAGTTTCCTCAAAGAGTTGGTATTCCGGGTACTGCATTACAAGACCGACGCGGAAGCAAACCCCCCGTTTTCTTTTTAATATCTCGTTTTTTATCGCCTTTTTTGCGGCTCTTTTCGATAAGTTTCTGTATTCGGGAAGCTTTTTCCAATCTTCAAAGACCGACTTCGGATCGGCGTTGATGTCATAC
>JAZRGI010000082.1:0-3739 GCA_045644105.1 Eubacteriales bacterium
CTATCATGGGCGATCTCCTTTCTGACATTGAAAAACTCGTTTTTTTCGGCTTTATACAAGCAGATATCCCTTGTTGCGCACCGTGCGGATCAGTTTGACCGACGTCAAGCGTTCGAGCTTTTTGCGCAGATAACATACGTAGACGTCCACCTTGTTGGAGGAAGCTTCACCAAGAAGTGCGGCAAGTTCCTCTCGCGACACGGCATCTCCGCGGTGCGAAAGCAGACACTCCGCCACCAAAAGCTCGTTTGGCGTGAGGACGACCGCCTCGCGATCCAGGCGCAGGCAGGACGCCTCCTTATCCAGTGTGATCCTTTTGGCAAGCAACGCCGGATCCGCCGCATCGGTAGCACCCGACACGATCGGCGCGCTTCCCGCAAGCTCGGACATAATCTCTCTTCGCAAAAGGCGCATCTCAAACGGACGGTGCAACACGAGCGAGCATTGGCGGCGGCAATCGTCATCGGCGGTCGACGAACGTCTTGTAAAGCCGATCATTCTGCCATAGCTTCCGCTCGGTGGAGGTGCGGAGCTGTCAAGATCCAACAACACCACGTCGACACGGCATCCGTCCTCGCTTGCGGCACGGACAACACGCACGCCAAGCATGGAAAATTCCAACTCCAACATCCGCGCAAAGGCATTGTCGGCAGAATAGATGGCAATCTGATACTCCATGTTTCCTCCATTTTTTTGCAAACGTGGGGGAAAGACCGATTTCGTTCTCTCCCCCGCTTTTGGATTATTTTACAACGATGTTGATGATCTTATTGGGGACACTGATCTCCTTGATCACGGTCTTACCCTCGATCACGGCGGCGATTCTCGCGTCTGCCTTTGCGGCGGAGATCGCGTCTTGAGCGGGGCAATTGAGCGGCAGTGCAATGGTGCCGCGTACCTTTCCGTTGACCTGAACGGCAACCTCTACGGTACTGTCAACCGTCTTATTCTCGTCCCATTCGGGCCAAGCGGCAAGCGAGCAAAGACCTTCTCCGCCGAGTGCCTCCCACATTTCCTCTGCCAAGTGAGGCGCGAAGGGACAGATGAGGCGAACGAAGACAGAAAGCTCGTCACGTGTCAGTGCTCCGACCGACGCAATGTCATTGAGCAACGTCATCATGGATGCAATGGCGGTGTTGAACTTGAGATCCTCAATATCAAGAGATACCTTCTTGACCGTCTTATGGAATGCCGTTTCAAGCTTGGGGGTAACGCCACTTCCCTGTGCCAGATCGGCAAGGTCTGCGATTCTCTCCAAAAATCTCTTACAACCCTTCATCGAGCTTTCGTTCCAGGGCGCGGCACTGCCGTAGTCACCCATGAAGAGGACGTAGGTACGCAGAACGTCGGCACCGAAGGTATCAACTACGTCGTTGGGATCTACGACGTTGCCCTTGGACTTGGACATCTTCTCACCGTCGGGACCGAGGATCAGTCCTTGTGCGGTACGCTTTGCGTAAGGCTCGGCAACCGGAACCAAGTCGAGGTCATAGAGGAATTTATGCCAGAAGCGCGAATAGATCATATGTCTTGTTACGTGCTCCATACCGCCGTTGTACCAATCGACGGGCATCCAATACTTCAGCTTTTCCGGATCGGCAAAGGCGTTCTCATTCTTGGGATCGATATAACGCAGGAAGTACCACGAAGATCCTGCCCACTGCGGCATGGTATCGGTTTCGCGCTTTGCGTCCTGTCCGCACTTGGGACACTTGCAATTGACGTAGGAATCGATCTTTGCCAGGGGGCTTTCACCGCCCTCACCCGGCTCAAAGTTCTTAACGTCGGGCAGACGAAGCGGCAGCTGATCGTAAGGAAGCGGAACGATGCCGCAATGCGGGCAATGCACGATCGGAATCGGCTCGCCCCAATATCTCTGACGGTTGAACGCCCAGTCCTTCATCTTGTACTGTACGCCCTTCTCGCCGATGCCCTCTGCCTCCAGATGCTCAAGCATACGCGCAATGGAGTCCTTCTTATTGGTATAACCGTTGAGGAAGGAGGAATTGACCATCTCGCCGTCACCTGCGTAGGCACCCGTTTCGATGTCGCCGCCCTTGATGACCTCGATGATATCGATGCCGAACTTTTTCGCAAAGTCCCAGTCACGTTCGTCGTGTGCGGGAACCGCCATAATAGCACCGGTTCCGTAACCCATCATAACGTAGTCGGAGATATAGATCGGGATCTCCTTTCCGCTTGCGGGGTTGATCGCCGTAAGTCCTTCAATGCGGACACCGGTCTTGTCCTTGACAAGTTGGGTGCGCTCGAACTCGGTCTTCTTGGCGCATTCTTCTTTGTATGCGTCAAGGGCATCGATGTTGGCGATGCGGTCACGGTTCTCCTCAATGATGGGATGCTCGGGCGCGATGACCATAAAGGTAACGCCGAAGAGCGTATCGGGACGGGTGGTATAGATGCGGAGCTTCTGATCGATCTCCTTGATCTTGAAATTGACGAATGCACCGGTGCTCTTGCCAATCCAGTTGACCTGTTGTTGCTTAACGTTGGGAAGATAGTCTACCTCCTCCAAGCCGGAAAGCAGCTTATCGGCATACTCGGTGATGCGCAGATACCAAACCGTCTTGGATTTCTGCACGATGTGACTGAGGCAGATGTCACACTTGCCGCCTTGAGAGTCCTCGTTGGAAAGAACGACCTTGCAGGACGGGCAGTAGTTGACGAGCGCGGTATCACGGAATACAAGTCCCTTCTCGAACATTTTCAGGAAGATCCACTGCGTCCAACGGTAGTAGCCCTCCTCGGTGGTATCGACAACGCGGCTCCAATCGAAGGAGAAGCCAACGCGCTTCAATTGAGATGTAAACTTCTCAATGTTGCGGTCGCTTACCACACGGGGGTGAAGATTGTCCTTGATGGCGGTATTTTCGGTGGGAAGTCCGTAGGCGTCAAAGCCGATGGGAAAAAGCACGTTATAGCCCTGCATTCTTCTCTTGCGCGAAACTACCTCAAGTCCCGAATATGCCTTGATGTGTCCGACGTGCATACCGTGTCCACTGGGATACGGGAACTCGACCAGGTTATAATATTTGGGCTTGTCCGAATAGTCCTCTGCGCGGAAGGCACCGGTTTCCTCCCATTTTTGTTGCCATTTCGGCTCAATTGACTTAAAATCGTATTTCATGATGCTTATTCCTCTCCTATCTGATCGTCAATACCGACAAAAGTGATCTCTTCCGCGTCACCGTACAGTTTTTCAAGCTGATAAAAATCACGGTTCTCACGACTGAATATATGAACGATGACCGAGCTGTAATCCAGCACGATCCAACCGCCTCCGTCACGTCCCTCAAAATGCACGGGATCGACTCCTCTTAAGCCGAGCTTGAACTCGACCTCGCCCGCCAGTGCCTTGACCTGCGTGTTGGAGTTACCCGTACAGATGACAAAATAGTCGGTGATAACGGTCTGATCGACCACGTGCAACACCTTGATCTTTTGTCCCTTCTTGGCATCCAACACATCAAAAATGGCGTGTGCAAGCTCCTGTGGCTCCGCTCCCGTCAGGGGAGGAAGCTTTTCCTGAATCATTTCTTCCATTCAAATTGTTCCTTTCCTGTGTTTCATTGGCTTCGGCAGGTCGATTTTCATCGATCTCCGCCGTATAAATTTTATGAAAGGCTTCGTTATCGAAGCGGTCAAACAATCGTTTTGTGTCAAACGCATCCTCTGCGATGGGAGGATCGGGCATGAGATAGGCGTAAGTCGGATCGTAGCC
>JAZRGI010000083.1:0-1669 GCA_045644105.1 Eubacteriales bacterium
TGTGGTCGTGGCAGTCGCCGCCCGCGGTGACGTGATCCAGATGGGAGATGATGCGGCGGGGTTCACACTCCAGCAGGCGCAGGGCGTGATCGACGGTGTGGGGGCCCCAGTTGAGGGTCTGTCCGCCGCCGAACTCGGAGAGGGTCTGCCAGTCGTCTCTGTTCTGGTAACCGTTTTCCTCAATGCTAACCTCGTAAACGTCGCCGAGAATGCCGGAATCAATGACCTCTCTGACCTTCAAGAAAGCGCCTTCCCATCTTCTCTGCTGGTGGATAAACAGACGGGGCGTGCCCTCCTTATTGAAGTGAGAGAACAGGTCGAGTGCCTGCTCGTAGGAAATGGTTGCGGGCTTTTCAAGAAGCACGTGCTTGCCTGCGGCGTGCGCCATCATTGCGTGTGCATAGTGGTCGCAAGAACGGGTTGCGATATATACCATTTCGATATCGTCCTGCTTGAGCATTTCCGCGTAATCCTCATACGCAACACAGCCAAACTTATCCTTTGCCTTGTTGCGGCGATCCTCGATCAGATCGCAAACAGCAACGACCTCGTACTTATCCTCATAAAGATTCAGTTCGCCGACCGCCATACCCCAACCGATACGGCCAAGACCAACGATACCAAGCTTGATTTTTTCTGCCATGATAAATTCTCCTCTTTTGTTTTGATTGAAATCAAGGTAAAAGCTTGCTATGTTCATTTTAGCACGATATTTATTTGCATGCAAGCACTATTTTTAATTTTTTGGCGGTTTTTAGGATTTTCTTATGATTTTAACACATTCACCCCCATTGACAAAACAAAAGAATCCCGCTATAATAGGGCTATCGCTCGCAAAAAGGAGAGTTTTATGCAAACCCTAGGCATTATTTTCGATACCTGCCGTGAAATCAGCGACAAAGAACGCGTTGCTTTCATGCAAAAATACGGCTTCGCCGCCACTTTTTTGATGTCAAACGATGAGCAGTTAGCCTCCCGTGCGGCGCTTCTGCGCGAAGCGAGCATCAAGATCGACAACTGCCACGCCCCCTTTGACGGTATTAACAACATGTGGCAACCGACGACCGCAGGCGACGAAATGCTCCTTCGCCTGACCGAGAGCCTCGAAAACTGTGCGCGCTACGAAATTCCCATCCTCATCGTCCACATTTCCTCGGGCGAAACGCCGCCCCGTGTCGGCGACGTGGGACTCTCTCGCTTCGATGCGCTGATCGACCGCGCAAACGCGCTCGGTGTCACGATCGCCTTTGAAAACCAGCGCAAGCTCGGCAACCTTGCCCTTTTCATGGAGTATTACCCGCAGGCAGGCTTTTGCTTTGACACAGGACACGAGGCGTGCTTTACGCCGGGCCGCGAATATATGCCCCTCTTCGGCAATCGTATGATCGCCCTTCACTTGCATGACAACTCTGCCGTCTATAACGCCGACGACCACATTCTCCCCTACGACGGCAAGGTCGACCTTGCGCGTGCCGCACGCCAAATCGCCGCCTCCCCCTATACGGGCACCATCATGTCCGAGGCATTCAAAACCGACTTTTACGCAAGCCTCACGCCCGACGAATATTATGCCCGCGCCGAAAAAGCCATCCGCCGCTTTGCCGAGGACGTAGATTTCTACCGCACACAAACAAATGTATAAAACGGTTTCCGCACCAAACACTTTTTC
>JAZRGI010000084.1:0-23738 GCA_045644105.1 Eubacteriales bacterium
CGGTGGAAAGATAGCGCACGCCATAGCCACCGCCAAGATCCAATTCGCGCGTGACAAAAGCATATTTTGTCTTCATCTCGGCAACAAAGTTCAACATAATCGCCGCCGCGCGCAGGTAAGTATCCGAATCAAAGACCTGCGAACCGACGTGGCAGTGGAAGCCGTACAGATCAACGTGAGCGAGTGAAAGCGCATATGCCGTGATCTCGTCCGCCTGTCCTGTTTCGATGGCGGAACCGAACTTGGAGTCTACCTTGCCGGTGGAAACCGCCTCATAGGTATGCGGATCGATTCCCGGTGTCAGGCGAAGCAGCACCTTTTGCTTGATCGCCTTTTGCGCGGCACAACGTTCAATGGCATCAAGCTCCTCGCGGTTGTCCACTACAAAGTAGCCAACACCGTTTTCCATCGCGTAGGCAACGTCGGCATCGGTTTTATTGTTACTGTGAAAATACGCCTTCTCCATGGGAAAGCCTACCGACGCGGCGGTATAGATCTCACCCGAAGAAACCACGTCAACGCCCATGCCCTCTTCCTTCATAATGCGGTAAATACCGCGAAAAGAAGCCGCCTTGCTTGCGTAAAGCGCGTTTGCATTTTCACCGAACGCCGCCTTCAGTGCGTTGCGATAGGTGCGGCAACGTTCACGAATGCGATCCTCATCCATCAGATAAAGCGGCGTACCGTAAAGCTTTGCAAGCTCCACCGTATCCTGTCCGCCTATGCAAAGGTGATCTTTTTCGTTGATTGAAAGATTGTTACAAATCATATTGTGTTCCTTTTCGGCGTGCCGTCACTGCACGTCGATCATGCTTTTCATATCGTAAATTCCGTTCGGTTTACCTATGAGGTATTCCGCCGCCGCAAGCGCGCCCTCGGCAAAGAGTGCGCGACTATGCGCCTCGTGCTTGAGGGTTACCGTTTGCGTATCGGTACCGACGATGACCTCATGCTCACCGATGATATTGCCCATGCGAATGGCGTGTACACCGATCTCGTCGCTCTCGCGCTTTGCCTGTCCGCTTCTGCCAAAGATCAGTTTGGCTTTTGTGCGAACCTCGCGAATGGCGTTGGCAAGCAAAAGTGCCGTTCCGCTGGGAGCATCGAGCTTGCGGTTGTGGTGCTTCTCGATGATCTCAATATCGGCATCGGGAAAGGTTTTTGCCGTGATCTTGGCAAGCTCCACCAAAAGCGCAACACCAAGCGACATATTTGCCGAGTGGAAGATGGGAATGATCCCGGATGCGCGTTTGATCTCCGCCAACTCGTCCTCGGTATGCCCCGTCGTCGAAAGTACGACCGGGACCTTCTTCTCACAAGCATACGCCAAGAGCGCGCTCGTTCCGCTATGGTGTGAGAAATCGACGATACAGTCGACCTCTTCCTCTACAAGACTCCAATCGGTGTAGCTTTTGAATTCACGTGTGTCGATGGGGATAATATCGTATCCCGCAACAACCGTCGCCCCGCGCGCACCGTCCAGCGCAAGCTTGGCAACCTCTCTCCCCATACGTCCGCCAACACCGCAGATCAGAATTTTCATATCCGGCTCCTTATTTGATCAGATTCAACTCACGCATGATAGCAAGCATATCTGCCTCGTGCGCCGATTCCATAACCGTAAGAGGCAGACGAACACTGTTTTCGCAGTATCCCATTGCCGCCATCGCCGCCTTAACGGGAATGGGGTTGACCTCGCAGAAGAGCGCGTTGACAAAGGGCAACAGGTCAAGCTGCATCTTCAGGCTTCCCTCGATATCACCCTCAAAAAACTTATGACAGATTTCGGAGGTTGCCTTGGGCATCGGATTGGAAAGTACCGAAATAACGCCCTTACCGCCCAAAGCGAGGATCGGAACGATCTGATCGTCGTTACCCGAGTAAATATCCAACTTTCCGCGTGTCAGTGCCGCAAGCTCGGCGATCTGGGAAATGTTTCCGCTTGCCTCCTTGATAGCAACGATGTTGGGATGCTCCGCAAGGATTGCCGCAGTTGCGGGAAGAATGTTGCAACCGGTACGCGAAGGAACGTTATAGAGAATAATCGGCTTGGTGCTGACGTCCGCAACCGCCTTGAAGGACTCGACCAGTCCCTTCTGGGTTGCCTTATTGTAGTAAGGCGTTACCAAGAGGATGCCGTCCACACCTGCCTCACAGGCATAGCGCGTCAGATCGATCGCATAAGCGGTATCGTTGGAACCTGTACCCGCGATTACGGGAACTCTGCCCGCAACCTGCTTGACGGCAAAAGCGATGGCATCGCGATGCTCATCATCGGTCAAGGTAGATGCCTCACCCGTGGTTCCGCAAACGACGATGGCGTCGATTCCCTCGTCGATCTGCCAATCGATCAGTCTTCCAAACTGTTCAAAATCGATGCCATTCTCGCACAAAGGCGTGATAATGGCGGTTGCCGCGCCTGTAAAAATCGTTTTTTTCATGTTCTTGAATCCTTTCCTGTTCCGTGTCAAGTTTTGCAAAGAAAAAGAGAGCCGCGCCGCGAAAAGCACTGCTCTGCCATTCAAACGGATGCGCAAATCAAAAGAAAAAGCCGTAAAACGGCTACCGATCCTGTCTGCATCCATTGCTTTGGAAATCAGAAGTAGATAGCTCTCCGCATCTCTGCGACAGCAAAACGGATATTCTCCAACTTTGCCAGAACCGACTTTGATCAAGGTCGTTCTTCGGCACTCGAACCTTTCCTCACCGCAATGCCCGACCATCAGCTTTTACACGGTGGCTACTTTTTTCAAAGTGCGCCTCTATCAATCCTTGACAGTATAACACAAACTGAAGCCTTTGTCAACAGTTTTTGTAAAAAAACTTTCATATTATATAAATAGAGGAGAAAGCCCGCAGGCTCTCTCCCCTATTCTTTTGGATTTGTTCAATCCTTGAAATATTTGACTGCGGAGCGGAACATACCGATCTCAAAGTCACCGGGTACGTTCTTATAAAGACCGTAACCGATACGCTCGGAGTGTCCCATCTTACCAAAGACTCTGCCGTCGGGCGAGGTGATACCCTCGATCGCGCAAGCCGAGTTATTGGGGTTGAAGCGGATATCCGCCGTGGGATTGCCGTCCATGTCAACGTACTGCGTTGCGATCTGTCCGTCTGCCGCAAGAGTTGCGATCAATTCGTCGGATGCGAGGAATCGACCTTCTCCGTGAGAGATCGGAACCGTAACGATATCGCCAACCTCGCGCTCGGCAAGCCAGGGCGACTTGGTGGAGCAGATACGGGTACGAACCAGGCGCGATTGGTGACGCGCAATGGTGTTGTAGGTCAAAGTCGGGCAATTCTCATCGGTGTCCATGATCTTTCCGTAAGGAACAAGACCGAGCTTGATGAGTGCCTGGAAGCCATTGCAGATACCTGCCATCAATCCTCCGCGCTCGTCAAGCAGAGCGGTAACCGCCTCTTTGACTGCTGCGTTGCGGAAGAATGCGGTAATGAACTTACCCGAACCGTCGGGTTCGTCACCGCCCGAGAATCCACCGGGAATGAAGATCATCTGTGCGTCGCCGACCTTCTTTGCAAACTCCTCTACCGATTGCGCAATTGCGCTCTTGGTAAGGTTGCGGACAAGGAAGATTTCGGGTTCGGCACCCGCGTCGGCAAGAGCCTTTGCGGTATCGAACTCACAGTTGGTACCGGGGAATGCGGGAATCAGTACGCGCGGCTTTGCGGTGCGTACAAGTGCCGAAGTGCGTTTGGTATCGGGGTAAGCAAACGTAGGAATATCGCCCTGTGTCTGCTCGATATTACACTTGAATACCGGCTCAAGCTTATTCTCGTAAATGGCAAGAAGATCGGAAAGAGCAAGCTTTTCACTTCCTTTTTCGATGATTGCATCGGCAATCGTTTCACCGAGAAGCGTAGCACCCGCCACCGCAGTATCGTCTGCCATCTCAAGCACAAAGGAACCGTAAGCATAGCCAAACAGCTCCTGCTCGGTTACGTCATTCTGATAACGGAAGCCGACGTCGTTACCGAACGCCATCTTCAGAACCGCCTCGGCAACACCGCCGTAGGTGGGCGTATATGCGGCAAGGATCTTGCCCTTTGCGTTCAGATCGTTGACGGTTGCGAAGAGTCCCAAAACCGACTCTGCAGTGGGAAGACCGTCTGCGCCGGTGGCGGGACGGAGCCACAGAACCTTGTGTCCCGCGCCCTTGAAATCATTGGAAACAACGTTATCCACGTGGTCGGTGGTAACGGCAAAGGATACGAGTGTGGGGGGAACGTCGATCTTCTCAAAGGTTCCCGACATCGAGTCCTTACCGCCAATGGAAGCGATACCGTAATCAAGTTGTGCGCGGAAAGCACCCAACAGTGCCGCCATGGGCTTGCCCCAACGTGCGGGATCCTTACCCGGCTTTTCGAAATATTCCTGGAAGGTCAGATAAACGTCTTCGTACCGAGCACCCGTAGCGATCAACTTTGCAACCGACTCAACGACTGCAAGGTATGCACTGTGATAGGGGCTCTTTTCGGCAATATAGGGGTTATAGCCCCAGGACATCAGAGAAACGGCATTGGTATGCTTCTTCTCTACCGAGATCTTATGTACCATTGCCTGAATGGGCGTCTGTTGATTCTTACCGCCAAAAGGCATCAGAACCGTACCTGCACCGATGGTAGAGTCAAAACGTTCGGAAAGACCTCTCTTGGAGCAGACGTTCAGGTCACCCGCAAGAGCGGTGTAATTGTCAGTGAAGCTTCCCTCTACTTGTCTTTCAAAGTCTGCGGGAGCGGCGGGAGCGACGTTGATGTGCTTCTCCGCACCGTTGGAGTTGAGAAACTCACGCGAAATATCAACGATCTTTACGCCGTTCCAGGTCATGGTGAGGCGAGGATCGTCCTTGACAACGGCAACCACAGTAGCCTCAAGGTTTTCGGATGCGGCAAGCTCCAAGAAGCGAGCGACATCCTTTTCCTCTACGACGACCGCCATACGCTCCTGCGACTCGGAGATCGCAAGCTCGGTGCCGTCAAGTCCTTCATATTTCTTGGGAACTGCGTTCAAGTCGATATCAAGGCCGTCTGCAAGCTCGCCGATGGCAACCGACACACCGCCGGCACCAAAGTCATTACAACGTTTGATCAGTCTACAAGCCTCACCGTTGCGGAAGAGTCTTTGCAGCTTTCTTTCCTCGGGTGCGTTACCCTTTTGCACCTCCGCACCGCAGGTTTCAAGCGATTGCAGAGTATGAGATTTGGAAGAACCGGTTGCACCGCCGCATCCGTCACGTCCGGTGCGTCCGCCAAGCAGAATGACACGGTCGCCTGCCGAGGGGCACTCACGACGAACGTTTTTCGCAGGGGTTGCCGCAATAACGGCACCGATCTCCATTCTCTTTGCGGCATAGCCGTCGTGATACAATTCGTCAACCTGTCCGGTTGCAAGACCGATCTGATTACCGTAAGAAGAGTAGCCTGCCGCCGCGGTGGTGACGATCTTTCTCTGCGGAAGCTTTCCGGGGATGGTATCCTTGACCGCACGGGTAGGATCTGCCGCACCGGTCACGCGCATTGCCGCGTAAACGTAAGAGCGTCCCGACAACGGATCGCGGATCGCACCGCCGATACAGGTTGCCGCGCCGCCAAAAGGCTCAATCTCGGTGGGATGGTTATGGGTTTCGTTCTTGAACAGAAGCAACCAATCCTCTGCCTTGCCGTCAACCTCAATCTGCATCTTTACGGTGCAGGCATTGATCTCCTCGGACTCATCAAGTTTGGTAAGCTTTCCGGTTGCCTTGAGGTAACGGGTTGCCAGAGTTGCGATATCCATCAGATTGATGGGTTTGGTTCTGCCAAGCTCGCCGCGAACGGCAAGATATTTTTGGTAAGTTTCTTCCATCACGGGATCGGCAAAGCTGACCTTGTCCACCGTGGTGAGGAAGGTGGTGTGACGGCAGTGATCCGACCAATAAGAATCGATCATGCGGATCTCGGTGATGGTGGGATCGCGTCCCTCCTCGTTTTTGAAGTAGCTCTGCAGGAATGCGATGTCATCGGCATCCATTGCCAGTCCCTTCTCCTTGAGGAAAGCGGAAAGTCCATCGGCATCGAGTCCGATAAAACCGTCAAGAGTTTCAACCGATTCGGGAATGACGGTTTCCATTGCCAACGTCTTAACGGTGTCAAGCGTTGCCTCGCGACACTCCACGGGGTTGATGACGTATTTCTTGATCTGTGCGATCTCTGCCTCGCTCATCGAGCCGTAAAGCAGATAGACCTTTGCGGTGCGAACCGTGGGACGGTCACCCTGCGACAGGATCTGGATGCACTGTGCCGCACTGTCGGCTCTTTGGTCAAACTGACCGGGCAGGAACTCCACCGCGAATACGGTAGCGCCCGTTGCATCAAAATCGTCACTGACGACATCCAATTGAGGCTCTGAAAACACCTTATCCTTGCTTGCCTCAAAAAGCTCCGTACCAATGTTTTCCACGTCATAGCGGTTCAAGACGCGAACGCTTTGAAGCGATTTGATCTGCAAGAGGTGACGGATCTCGTAACGAAGCGCATCTGCCTCGTGTGCGAGCCCCTCTTTCTTTTCTACATATACTCTGTATACCATACGAAGAATTCAATCCTTTCCGTTTTGCTCACTTTTGCAGTGCCTTCATGGCGCGCGCGCCGATATCACTGCGGCAATAGCCATTTTCAAAGGAAACTTTTGATACGCGATCGTACGCCTTGGCAATGGCTACGTCCAACGTTTCGGCAACCGCCGTAACGCCCAGCACTCTGCCTCCCGCGCTCAACAACTTCTCGCCGTCGCGCTTGGCACCGGCAACGTAAATAAAGCCGTCCCGATCGTCCTCGGGCAAGACCATTTCAAATCCCGATTCGTATTTTGCGGGATATCCTTTGGAGGCAATGATGACACAACAAGCCGCACCGTCCGAGAAACGAACCTCGGCATCGGCAAGCGTTCCGTTTGCGGTTGCCATCATAACCGTCAACAGATCACTCTCCATAAGCGGCAATACGACCTGCGTTTCGGGATCTCCAAAACGGCAGTTATACTCAATGACTTTAGGCCCGTTAGGAGTAAGCATCAAATCGAAATAGAGGCATGCGCGGAAGGTTCTTCCCTCTGCGTTCATCGCGTTGATGGTGGGCAGAAAGATCGTTTTCATGCATTCCGCCGCGATCTCGGGGGTGTAATAGGGGTTGGGAGCAATCGTTCCCATACCGCCCGTGTTCAAGCCCTCATCGTTATCCAATGCTCTCTTATGGTCCATGGAAGAAACCATGGGACGAACCACGTTGCCGTCGGTGAAAGCAAGGACGGAAACTTCGGGGCCTGTCAGGAATTCCTCAATGACGACGCGGCTTCCACTATCGCCGAACTGCTTATCCTCCATCATGGAGCGAACGGCGGCAATTGCCTCGTCACGCGTCTGTGCGATGATAACGCCCTTGCCGAGTGCCAAACCGTCTGCCTTGATAACCGTGGGGATGGGTGCACTTTGCAGATATGCGATTGCCGCATCGACCTCGGTGAACACCTCGTAAGCCGCAGTGGGAATTCCGTATTTCTTCATCAAATTCTTGGAAAACACCTTGCTACCCTCGATAATAGCCGCCTTTGCTTCGGGGCCGAAGCAAGGAATGCCGATCTCATTCAAGGCATCGACTGCGCCCAGAACCAACGGATCGTCCGGGGCTACCACCGCAAAGTCGATCTGCTTTTCTTTGGCAAACGCAACGATTGCGGGAATGTCTTTGGCACCGATGCCGACGCAGGTAGCGTCGGCGGCGATTCCACCGTTTCCGGGGAGCGCGTAAAGCTCGGTGACGTTGGGATTTTCTTTGATTTTTTTAATGATGGCGTGCTCTCTGCCGCCACCGCCTACAACCATTATTTTCATATTGATCCTCACTCGTAAAGCGGATATTGCTTGCAAAGCGCAAGCACCTCGCCCGAAACTCTTTCACGGTTGCCTTCAAAATCGGTTGCGATATCCTTGAGCCATTTTGCAATTTTGAGCATTTCTGCTTCCTTAAAGCCACGCGAGGTTACGGCAGGCGTTCCTACGCGGATACCGCTGGTAACGAAAGGCTTTTCGGGATCGTTGGGAATGGCGTTTTTGTTAACGGTGATATGCACCTCGTCAAGACGCTTCTCCATTTCCTTACCGGTGACACCGAAGGGACGGAGATCAATGAGCATCAAGTGATTGTCGGTATCTCCCGAAACAATGCGGAAGCCCTCCTCCTTCAATGCCTCGCACAAGGTCTTTGCATTGGCAACGATCTGCTTCTGATAGTCCTTGAATTCATCGGTCATGGCTTCACCGAGTGCTACCGCTTTTGCGGCAATGATGTGCATCAAAGGACCGCCCTGCGTACCCGGGAAGATCGCCTTGTCGATCTGCTTTGCCAATTCCTCACGGCAAAGGATCAAGCCGCCTCTGGGACCTCTCAAGGTCTTATGGGTAGTAGTGGTAACAACGTCGGCATAAGGAACGGGAGAGGGATGCAAGCCTGCAGCAACAAGTCCCGCAATGTGCGCCATATCGACCATATAATATGCGCCAACCTCGTCCGCGATCTTTCTGATCTCGGCAAAATCGATGGTTCTGGAGTACGCACTTGCACCCGCAACGATCAGCTTCGGTTTGCACTCAAGCGCGATGCGGCGGATCTCGGCATAGTCGAGCATCTCGGTATCGTCGGCTACACTGTATGGAACAACGTTAAAATACTTACCCGAAATATTGGCGGGAGAACCGTGCGAAAGATGTCCGCCGTGCGCAAGGTTCAAGCCCATCACGGTGTCGCCGGGATTTAAGAGTGCGAAAAACACCGCAAGATTTGCACTGGCGCCGCAGTGCGGTTGAACGTTGGCGTGCTCGGCGCCGAACAACTTCTTTGCGCGCTCTCTCGCGATATCCTCTACGATATCAACGTATTGGCAACCGCCGTAGTAACGCTTTCCGGGAAAACCCTCCGCGTACTTGTTGGTAAGCACCGTACCCGCAGCAAGCAATACTGCTTTGGAAACGATGTTTTCCGATGCGATCAACTCGATGTTCTCACGTTGACGGTTCAACTCCAGGGAGCAAGCATCGTATACTTCTTTGTCATAATTGACAAGTTCGTCAAAAAAATTCATATTAACACCTCATCAAAGAATCAGTGGTGGAACAATCTCATGCCCGTGAATGCCATTGCCATACCGTACTTGTTGCAGCAATCGATAACCGCGTCGTCACGGATCGATCCGCCCGGCTCGGCAATGTAGGATACGCCGCTCTTCTTGGCGCGCTCAATGTTATCACTGAATGGGAAGAAGGCATCCGATCCAAGAGATACGCCCGAAAGTGTTGCGAGGTAGGCGTTCTGCTCTTCCTTCGTGAAGGGTGCGGGTTGCTCGGTAAAATATTTCTGCCAATTACCGTCGGCACAAACGTCTTCCTCGTTCTGGTTGATATAACCGTCGATGACGTTGTCACGGTCGGGACGACCGAGCGTAGGAAGGAACGGCAGGTTCAGTACCTTGTCGTGTTGGCGGAGCTGCCACGTATCTGCCTTTCCGCCCGCAAGACGGGTGCAGTGGATACGCGACTGTTGTCCCGCGCCGACACCGATTGCCTGTCCGTCAACGGCATAGCAAACCGAGTTGGACTGGGTGTACTTGAGGGTGATGAGCGCAATAATCAGGTCGCGCTTTGCCGAATCGGGCAACGTCTTGTTTTCGGTAACGAGATTCTCAAGGAGCGCCTCGTTGATCTCAAAATTGTTTCTTCCCTGCTCAAAGGTAATGCCGTAAACCTGCTTGCACTCCTGTGCTGCGGGAATATAGTTGGGATCGATCTGAACGATGTTGTAGTTGCCCTTTCTCTTGGACTTGAGGATCTCAAGTGCCTCCGGCTCGTATCCGGGCGCGATCACACCGTCGGATACCTCGCGCTTGATCAGATTTGCGGTGGTCACGTCGCAAACGTCGGAAAGCGCGATCCAGTCACCGAACGAGCACATTCTGTCGGTGCCGCGAGCACGTGCGAAAGCACAGGCAAGCGGAGAATCGTCAAGATCGGCAATATCGTCAACGAAGCAAGCCTTCTTAAGCTTTTCGGGAAGCGGAATACCAACCGCCGCAGAGGTGGGACTGACGTGCTTGAAGGAGGTTGCGGCAGGCATACCGAGCGCTTCCTTCAGCTCCTTTACCAACTGCCATGAGTTGAATGCGACAAGGAAGTTAATATATCTGGGACGTGCGCAAAGAATGGTGATCGGCAATTCACTGCCGTCCTGCATATAGATCTTTGCGGGCTTCTGATTGGGGTTACAACCGTATTTCAGTTCAAATTCTTTCATTGTTTGCTACCTCACACGTTTTTGTTTACGATTCTCGTTTCGGTCTCGCCGCTTGCGATATCAATATAACGGACGAACAGAGAAACCTTGTTGTCCTCGTTCAGGTTTGTCCAGATCAGATCGGTCAGATCGTCGATCGCCATGTCGGGAAGCTCCAACGTCTTGGGTTCGCCCTCAAAGGAAGGCAATGGATCGCCCTCGCCGTTGTAGGTGTGGATAAACTTTGCCTTTCCGGCAATCGGATTGGAGTATGCATAGGTGAAGCGCTCGCAGGAGCTATCGTCGCCCTCGGCGCTCTTCAGGATCGACATTGCAAAGTTCATCTCGCCGTTGTCGCGATGAATAATGCCCGAAATACGGGGCGTGAAGTTGGGCTTATCGTCCTCGAACTCACGCGTACGGAGCGCCTGCTCAAAGGTCATCTGCTTGTCCATCAGATTATAGATAGTGTCGGTCTGATCGCCGTTGGTAACGATGGTCTTATTGCCAAGTACTCTTACGGGATAATAAATGATGAGATGAGGATCCACCATCTTGGATCCATCAAACGCCTTGGTGCGCATTGCGTCGCCCTCTGCAACGAATACGCGGTTGCGGCTGTTTACGCTTCTGCCCATAATAAAATATGCGGTGATCGCTTTTTTGCCATCGACACTCTTGCCGATGATGATGCCTCTTCCGTGATAAGCCAAGGAATTCAGCTCATCAAAAATCGTAGATACCTTCATTATGATTCTCCTTTTATGTACACTTTATCATTTTCGACGGTAATTTTACCGTCACAGAAGAGTCGAACCGCCACGGGAAGGATCTTCCACTCGGCCTCCTCCATGATTCGTTTTTGCAAGGTTTCGGGAGTATCGTCCTGCTTGACCTCAACCGCCTTTTGCAGAACGATCGGCCCTGCGTCACACTCGGGGGTAACGATATGTACCGTTGCGCCCGACACGCGAACCCCCTTTTTGAGTGCCGCCTCGTGAACGTAGAGTCCATAGTAGCCTTTTCCGCAGAAAGACGGAATAAGTGCGGGATGCACGTTGAGGATACGGTTGGGAAAACGCTCGTAGACCTGCTCGTCGATGATGGTCAAAAAGCCTGCCAAAACGACAAGATCAATCTCTGCCGCTTCCAACGCATCTGCTAATGCCTTGGAATACGCCGCAATGCTATCGTATTCCTTGCGGGAAAGCACCTCTGTCCCAATGCCGTTGTTGGCGGCGCGCTCCAGTGCGTAAACACCCGGCTTTGACGCGATGACAAGCGAGATGCGACCGTTGCCAAGCTCTCCCCTCTTTTCGGCATCGATCAGTGCCTGCAGATTGGTTCCTCCGCCCGACACCAATACGCCGATTTTGGTAGTCTTCTTTTCCATTAGCAGAATACCACCCCGTCGTCACCCTTGATGATCTCACCGATGACGTAAGCGTCCTCACCGTGCGCCTTGAGAATCTCAAGCGCGGTATCCACTTCACCTGCGGGAACGACAATACTCATACCAACACCCATGTTATAGGTATTGTACATATCTCTTTCGGGAATGTTTCCGGTCTTTGCGATCAGATCAAAAATGGGCAGAACCTTGACCGCCGACTTTTCGATCTTTGCGGTGAGTCCCTTCGGGATAGCTCTCGGAATATTTTCATAGAATCCGCCGCCCGTGATGTGACTGATGCCCTTAACGTCTACCTTTTCAAGCAGTGCAAGCACGCTTTTAACGTAGATCTTGGTAGGTGTGAGCAAAGTTTCGGCAATCGTCTTGCCGCCCAGTGCCTCACAAGCCTCGTAAAGTGCGGGCGGATTGTTGTCAGTATCAAACACTTTACGGAACAAGGAGAATCCGTTGGAGTGAATTCCGCTGGATGCAAGCGCGATAACAACGTCACCCTCTGCCATACGGGTATTGTCGAGAATCTTCTTCTTATCGACGACACCTACGGCAAAACCCGCCAAGTCGTATTCCTCAACCGGCATCATACCGGGATGCTCTGCGGTTTCGCCGCCGATGAGCGCGGCACCCGACTGTACGCAACCCTCGGCAACGCCGCCGACGATTGCCGCGATCTTCTCGGGGTAGTTCTTTCCGCACGCAATATAATCCAAGAAAAAGAGAGGCTTTGCGCCGCAACAGATAATATCGTTTACGCACATTGCAACGGCGTCAACACCGATGGTATCGTGCTTATCCATCAGGATCGCCATCTTTACTTTGGTGCCGCATCCGTCGGTACCCGAAACCAATACAGGCTCTTCGATGCCGGCAAGATTCAGGCCAAAGCAACCGCCAAAGCCTCCTACGTCATCAAGGCAACCTTCGTTCTTGGTGCGGGCAATATGCTTTTTCATCAGCTCTACGGCTTTGTAGCCGGCGGTAATATCAACACCGGCAGCAGCGTAGCTTTCAGATTTGGAATTGTTATGCATTTTTATATTCTCCCTTACAAAGTGTTTTATTCTTTACCGGTCCAACAATAGGTGCAGAGCTTACACGGCTCAAGTCCGATCGCCTTGATAACGCCCTCCAGAGATTGGAACTCCAAAGATGAGAAATGGAATTTATCGCAGATCGCCTTTCTCAACTTCTTTCCGCGTTCGGTTGAGGAATCACTGTACTCCTGAATGAATGCAAGTCCCTCTTCTCCCTCAAGCTCTACGATGGTTTGTCTTGCAATCAACTCCATCTCGCTTGTTGCACGTGAGAAATTCAGATATTTACAACTGTACATAATGGGCGGGCATGCCGACCGCATATGCACCGCCTTTGCGCCGTGTGAATAGAGGAAATCAACCGTTTCCTTCAGCTGTGTTCCTCTGACGATCGAGTCATCTACAAACAACAACTTCTTATCACTGATCAGTTCGCGGATCGGGATCTGCTTCATCTTTGCAACCTTACTGCGCTCCGACTGCCTTTGCGGCGTAAAGCTTCTTGCCCAAGTGGGGGTATATTTGATATAAGGACGGGCAAACGGAACGCGGCTGCTGTTTGCGTATCCAATGGCGTGCGGTGTACCCGAATCGGGAACGCCACTGACAAAATCCAAGTCCTGTGCCTCGCCCTTGTCTGTGTCATTCTTTGCCATGATCTCGCCGTTACGATAGCGCATGATCTCGACGTTGACGCCCTCGTACGTGGAAGTGGGATAACCGAAATAAGTCCACAAAAAGGCGCACATCTTCATTTCCTTACCGGGTGCCGCCAACTGTGTCAAGCCATCAAGGGAAATCTCCACAACCTCTCCCGGCCCAAGCTCTTTTTCGATCTCATAACCAAGCTTGAAGCAGGCAAACGGTTCAAATGAAACGCAACGGTCCTCATCTCGCTTACCGATGAACACCGGAATTCTTCCGAGTCGGTCACGCGCGGCAATGAGGTTGCCACCCTCCTTCAAAATCAGGATAGAAGCCGTTCCCTCGATCTCGTTCTGCGCGAAAGCAATTCCCTCCGCGAAACTGCTCTTTTGATTGATCAAAGACGCGATCAACTCGGTGGAATTGATCTTTCCTCCCGTCATGGCATTGAATTGACCTCCGCCGTAAGAAAGATGACGCTCGATCAGTTCGTTTGAATTGTTGACGATTCCGATGGTACAGATCGCGTACGTTCCGAGATTTGAACGGATCAGAAGGGGTTGCGGATCGGAGTCACTGATACATCCGATTGCCGTATTTCCCTGCATTTCATTGAAAATATGCTCGAATTTGGTTCTGAACGGCGAGTTTTGGATATTGTGAATATCCCTTTGCAAACCCACCTTTTCGTCGTAAGCCGCCATGCCGCCACGGCTTGTACCGAGGTGCGAATGATAGTCGGTTCCGAAAAAGACGTCAGAGATGGCGTCCTGCTTGCAAACAGCTCCAAAAAAGCCTCCCATATAACCTCCACTTGTTTTGCAAATTGGCGCGAATTTTTATTTATACGACCACAAAGGGGCAATCCGAAACCGAATTACTCCTTTGTGCGTTCATCAATATTGAAGCGATCAGGCAAAAAACAACTCGGAAAGCGTCATGGGATCGATATACTTACCGTCCTTGTAAACACGCATATTTCCCGAAGCGATCTCGTCGATCAGCATAACCTTACCGTCTGCGTCGTAGCCGAACTCAAACTTGATGTCGTAAAGAACCAAGCCCTTTTCCTTGAGGTCGTCGGCAACGATCTGCGTGATCTTCTGTGTCATATCCTTAATGTCATCATACTGCTCCGCGCTCATAACACCGAGATCTACCAATCCGTCCTTGGTTACAAGCGGATCGCCCTTCTCGTCGTTCTTGAAGGTGGTTTCAACGTATGCGGGCAGATCTGCGCCCTCTTCGATATAATCGGAGTAGCGGCGATAGAAGCTTCCAACCGCCTTATGACGGCAGATAACCTCAAGTCCCTTACCAAATGCCTTTGCGGGAAGTACCTCCATAGTGGTATCCTTCAGGTTTGCACTGATATAGTGCGTCTTGATGCCTGCAGCGTTGACCTTTTCAAAGAAATAGATGGACATACGAAGGTTGACGTCGCCAACACCCTCAATGGTCAGTCCTACTGCATTTTCGCCCGGATCAAACACGCCGTCCTTACCGGTGCAATCATCCTTGAACTTCAGAAGATAGTTGCCGTTGTCCAGTGCGAATACGTCCTTAGTCTTTCCCGTGTAAACAAGTTTGGTGCTCATAAATTTTTCTCCTTGCGTTTATATAAATAAATTTTTATCAGTGGTTGTACTTATCTTCGATCTCGGCGTTCTTCGCGAGAACCTTTTGCGTTCCCTTGCGACGCGCCTCGTCAAGCTTGTCCGCCAGAACCGCATCCTCAATGGCAAGCATCTGAACGGCGAGCAATGCGGCGTTTGCGGCACCGTCAATGGCAACGGTAGCCACCGGCATACCGGTTGGCATCTGAACGGTGGACAACAGTGCGTCGATACCGTCAAGATACTTGGACTTGACCGGAATACCGACAACGGGGAGTGTGGTGTTTGCGGCAATTGCGCCCGCCAGGTGCGCCGCCATGCCTGCCGCGGCAATCATCACACCAAAACCGTTTGCACGCGCGGAGGAAGAAAAAACTCTTGCCTCCTCGGGAGTGCGGTGCGCGGAAAAGACGTGCACCTCGTAAGGTACGCCGAACTCAGCAAGCGTATTGATCGCCTTTTCAACAACCGGCAGATCACTGTCACTTCCCATAATCACAGCAACTTTTTTCATCATAAAGGACCTAACCTTTCCCTGTTTTTTGTCTTTTGAAATAAAAAGAGGCAGACCTATCCTATGCAAGACAGAGCTGCCCAGACGGCCGACAAATCATTATTTTCTGCTCCCATGTGGTTTTCTCCACTCGCCGTCAGTTGCAGAAAATCTCTAACACATATATTATACTTTATTTTATGGAAAAAGTCAAGAAGATAAACAAACAATTTTTCAAAAAAAATATCTTTTTTCTCGTTCAATTTGCAACAAAAGCTCACCGAAAGGATTTCCAACCGTCGGGAGTTAAGGTCATAACACTTCCGAAGCCGATATTTTTGGCAATCATCATGGCTACGTCGAATTTAGCGAGCAAATGATCACTGTTGTGCGCGTCGGAATTGATGATGACACGCCCGCCATTCTCACAGATGCGACGCAACAGAGGCGCATCCGGATAAGGCAAACGGCGGTATCCGCGCGACATGGAACCGGTATTGATCTCGAAGATCACTTCTTTTTTGGAAAGCTTATCGATTGCCGCATAAGCCGGCAACAGATAGCGCTCGTCGCGCTCGTCAAACAGACTTCCGTCGGCATTGAATTTGGTGACGATGTCAAAATGTCCGATGATATCGCAATCGGTCACCTCCGCCAACTCTCCCACCATTTCAAAATAACGTTGCAGAAGCAGATAGATATCACCCCGAAAGGCTTCCCGCACCGTGCGCAAAAGCTCTTCTCGGTTGTTGTCAAGTTCATACGGTTGACCGTTGATCATCATGGTGTGAACCGAACCGATGACGTAGTCGTACCGTTCTTCGGGAGTACCCGAAAGATAGTCCTGCTCGATGCCGAGAAAAACGTCGATCTTCCCCTCATAAGCTTTTTTGAGGCGAAGCACCTCCTCACGGTAGGCATAAAGCGACGTTTCAGTCATGGCATAATCGTTGGGATACGGCATTGGTGAGTGACCCGAAAAGCCGATCGAGGTCATGCCCTTTCGCATTGCCGCCATGACGATCTCCTCGGGGGATTCGCGACCGTCACAAAACGAAGTGTGCGTATGCAGGTTGCTTTTTGGGAATCTGACGTTGATCATAAAGCGCTCCCATCCGAAGGCAGGTTCTTTTCAAGCGCGCCTTCAACGACCTTTTCGGTGTAAGCGCAAAGCGCCTCCACCGTCCCGGACGCCACCGTTTCGGCATCGATCACCTCACGGATGCGCAATTCGACCGAGGTCTTACGGAGCGGAAAATTCCGACGGACGTCCGCCGTCCCCGTAGTGGTCAGGATTACGATCGGCGCGTGCGCCATTTGCGCCAAATAGAAAGCACCGCTTTTAAAGCGCAAAAGCTTTCCCGTCTTACTGCGTGTGCCCTCGGGATAGATGCCCACGTCGACACCAATCTCGGTCATTCTTTCGGCGGCAAGCTCAAGCGAGCGCTTTGCACGGACACCGTTTGCACGATCGATCGAAATAAATCCCGCGTTGTTGATATAATTGCCCACGAACGGCAAACGGAAGTTTGCATCTTTGGAAATATAAACAAGGTTTCGACGGCGCAGTGCGACAAGCATTGCGAGCGGATCAAAATTAGAAAGATGGTTACTGACGATGACGCACGGCACATCGGGGATCTTTTCATCACCCTCGATCGTAATGCGGACACGGAACAATTTCAACACCCATTCCAACGTAAACGGGATCATAAAGCGGCAAAAGCGGCTCGGCTTTCGGATCGGCTTGCTCGGCGACAGGAAGATCGAAGAAACACAGATGAGCAGACAATGACAGAAAACCGCCCCGATATAGCAGGCAAGCCAGACAGGTAGGATCCACCACGCACTGACGGTAGGAACACTGATGTAGATGCCGAGGGTTCCCATTGCGGAAAGGATCAAAAAAACGACGTTGAGCATAAGATGCCTCCGTTAGAAAATGAAATACTTTTTTGAGTATTTTACCACATTTCAATTCAAAAGTCAATAGAAAATCAAGACGGTGGGATATTTCGAGTCCGCCATCGTCATGCCTCGCACACTTTTGATAAAACGTCACCCCAAAATCGATAATTTTTCTTTTTTTGGTCTCGCTCTTGACCTCGTCCTTGATTTGTGCTATGATATAAAAAAGCCAACCCTGAAAGGAATGAAAGCATGGAGATAAAGACACTATTGATGGGAAAACACGACTGTGCCTGCGGGCGTGACCACACCTGCGACGTACGTTTTGTGGAGCTTGGAGAAAACGTTCTCCGCCGACTTGAGGAGATCTGCCGCGACTTTTCCCGCATCCATATTGTTTCCGATCAAAACACCGATGGATTGGCAGGCAATGAGGTACGCGCCATCCTCAAAGAAAAAGACCTCTCTCACACCCTTTTCGGCAAGGAGATCGTCATCCCCGACGAAGCGGCGATTGCACGGATCGAATCGGATATGAACGAATCGACCGACTTTATAATCGGTATCGGTTCCGGCGTTATCAACGACCTGTGCAAGCACGTATCCTTCAAGCATGGCATTCGATATGCCATCGTCGCCACAGCCCCGTCGATGGACGGATACGCTTCGGTCGGTGCCGCGCTGATCCTCGGCGGTATGAAGATAACGCTCAACGCGCGTGTTCCCTACGCCATTCTTGCCGAGGGCCGCGTACTCGCTACTGCTCCCACCGAAATGCTGCAATCGGGATACGGTGACATCGTCGGAAAATACTCCTGCCTCAACGATTGGAAACTTGCCGCGCTTTTGAGAGGCGAATACTTCTGCCAATCGGTATACGACACCGTCATGGAAACGGTAACGTCCATCGAAAACACGGCAAAAGCCATCCTTTCCCGTAAAAAAGACGCCGTCTGTCGTTTGATGGAGGCTTTGGTGACGGTTGGCATCATGATGAGCTACGTCGGCAATTCGCGTCCCGCTTCGGGCAGTGAGCATCATCTCTCGCACTTCTTTGAAATCACGGGCATCCTCAACCAAACGCCTTATTATCCACACGGCATCGACGTACTCTACGCGTCGGTCGTTACCGCATCGCTTCGTGAGCAACTGCTCCAAACGAAGCTGCCCTTCCCATCCTACCAAACCAACCGAACCGAATGGGAGCGCGAGATCTCCCGCATCTACACCTCCGCCGCCGACGGTGTGATGGCACTGCAGGACAAGGTTGGACTTTACGGGGAGATCGACAACGATAAGCTTGCCGGCGCGTGGGATGCCGTTTGCCGCATTCTTTCACAAGCACCCGGCTCCCTTAAGATGCGCACGTTCGTTTCGTCGATCGGTCTGAATATGGCGGATTTTTACACGTTTTACGGAGAAAAAGTGCTTACCGATGCCGTTCGTTACGCAAAAGATCTGAAAGATCGCTTCACGGTTCTTTGGCTTGCTTACGCGCTTGGCATCGGCTATCAGGCGACCTGAAAAGGAGAACAACACATGGGTATATCCAAGGACTATGCACCGCTTTTGCAAGAGAAAAAACTTTATATTTTTGACATGGACGGCACCATCTATCTTGGTAACCGTGTCTTCCCCTATGCCATCCGCTTTATCCAAAACTTAAGAAACAACGGCAAACGGGTGTTGTTTTTCACCAACAACGCATCGCACTCGCCTGCCTTTTATCTGGACAAATTGACGCGCCTCGGCTTTGCGCCGACCGCCGATGAGATCATGACGTCGGGTGACGTAACGGCGGAATTTCTGCTTCGTCACAGACCGCAAAAGAGTGTTTATCTCGTTGCGACCGACGATCTGATCGGTGATTTTTCCAAAAGAGGCATTCCTTTGCTTTCGGGAGATGAGGAACGTGCCGACATCGTAATCACAAGCTTTGACACGACCTTGACCTACCGAAAGCTCGACAACGCCTGCCGCCTGATCCGCGGCGGTGCCGAGTATCTCTCCACCCATCCCGACTTCAACTGCCCCACCGAGGACGGATTCATCCCCGACAGTGGCGCGATTGCGGCGTTCGTTACGGCATCCACGGGCAAAACGCCCGTCTATTTCGGCAAGCCCTACCGCGAAACGTTGGGTATGATCTGTGAGACAACCGGATTTAAAAAAGAAGAAATGTGCATTTTCGGTGACCGACTCTACACCGATATTGCGCTCGGTCGTCGTCACGGCGTGACCTCGGTGTTGGTACTTTCGGGTGAAACCACGCAAGCCGACGTCGATGCGGCAGACGAGATCGACCGTCCCGACATGGTCTTCCCATCTCTGGACGAGGTAGATCAAATCCTGTTTGGGAATTGAAAAAAGCAAGCAAAAACGAAGAAGAACGCTTCATTTTTGCTTGCTTTTTATGTTTTTTACGGTTTTTACCGCGTTTTACACATTTTTATTTGCCGTAAGGAGCTCCGAAACGGCGGCACCGAGATGTGCTACGGTATCGGAAGAGGTCATACTGACGGGGTTGGAATCCTTCTCAGCAAGCTCTCCCGCTCGCCCCGCAAGGTAGGCTCCGCAAGCCACCGTCAAGGGTGTACAGGGGCAATGTCCGAGAAGTCCCACAAGCACGCCCGAAAGCACGTCGCCACTGCCTGCCGTTGCCATACCCGCGCATCCGCGATCGACAAGATAGGTTTCGTTTCCGTCGGTCACCACGGTAGTTGCCCCCTTGAGCAACAGGATCACGCCGTATTCATTTGCAAAACGCTCGGCAGCGCCGACGAGATCGGCAAAGATCTCATTGACAGAAAATCCCGAAAGACGTTCCATTTCCTTTGCGTGTGGTGTCAAAACCACCCTACAACGCGTACGTTTGAGAATATCCCGATCGTTTTCTGCCAGGCAATTGATGGCATCGGCATCGATGACGGTCGGAATCTCGTAGTGCTTCAACAGATGCGACAGGATTTTAAAATTCTCATCGCTCCTTCCCCATCCCATACCGATGGCAAGCGCGCGATGTCCTCGCAACGCCGTATCGATCGCCAAAGGATCGCATACGGCGTGTCCGTTTTGGTCAGGCAGGGTTGCCAACGTACTTTCCAAAAGATAGGGAGAAACGCTTGCGGCAAGGCTTTGCGGAACGATCACCTGCGATACCCCACACCCTGCACGAAGCGCCGCGGCGCTCATGCCGGCAAGCTTCACGGCTCCGGCATAAGAGGTACAACCTCCAAGCACCGAAACGTAACCATAGTTTCCCTTGTGGCTGTTTTGCTTTCGCGGCTTGAGCAGTGCGGCAAAATCCTTTGCCTCAACCAAATGCGCCGCCTTGCCGTACAACGAAATACCGATATCCACGTTGGTAAGACTTCCGATAACGTCTTTGGCATTCCCCAAAAAATGTCCGTATTTATAAAAGCCGATCGAAACGGTAAGATCTGACACAACACACGGCTCTCCGCTGCCGTTGTCGCCGTTCAATCCACTGTTAATATCGACGGAAATTACATAGCTACCGCTTGCGTTGATCGCGTTGATCGCATCGGCAAAGATGCCCTCGGCAACGCCGCGAAAGCCCGTACCGAAAATGCAATCCACAACGGTATCGAATCCGCAAAGTCTTTCGGAAACGTCAAATCCCCTGATTTTTACCGCATTTTTCTTGCATTTTTCGAAATAATAGGCACCGTCCTCGGAAAACCGATCCGACAAGGTCAACACCGTGCAATCGTCACCGCGTGCTGCCAAAAGCAGTGCCAGGGCAAAGCCGTCCCCTGCATTGTTGCCGACGCCGCACACGATCGCCGTTCGTCCTTTCCAATCGTGACACGCAAGAACGCCTTGCGCCGCGCGCCACATCAACTCTCGTCCCGACACGCCCGAACGTATGGTTTGTCGGTCGCTCTCCCGCATGGTGTTTATGTCCACAACCGTCTGCACAGCCCTCGCCTCGCTTTCCTTTTTTATCATTATAGCACACAAAAACCATCGCGTCAATGAAATTACCATATTTTTAGGGGTTCCTTTTTTCAAAAATACCGCTATAATATAAGTAAGAGTTATTTTGTCGCGAATCAAATTTGAAAGGAGTGACTTTGGCATGGAACTGATCCGCATCAATGCGCGCAAGTTAAAAATCATGCTGACGCCCTCGGATATGTGTCACTTTGAGTTAGATTCCGAAAGTTTTGGAGAGAACAACGCGCAGACGCACCGCGCGTTTCAACTTTTGTTTGAAGAGATCAGAAGGCAGACCGATTTTGAAGCCGATGAAAACCTGATCTCCATACAGTATTTTCCGTCCAAAGAAGGCGGATGTGAAATGTTTATCAGTCGTCTGCCGGGCGACGAAGCCGACGTGGAGGAGGCAAATCCCGCCCTTCCGATCCGTCTTGCAAAGGAATCGTTGCAGCTTCGTCCGCAAAAAAAGAACGGCGGAAGCTTCAAGCGCGAGTGTGCCTACCGTTTTAAAGAGCTTTCGGAGCTTTTACGCGTCTGTCATCGGCTATGTTTTCTTGGCTTTTTGTGCGAAAGTGCTGCGTTTCGGGACGATCGGGGCGATTATTTTCTGATTTTGACGGTCTTTACCGCAACCCCGTTTTCCACCCCGGAGGAGCTTGATTTTGTGGTTGAGTACGGGCAGATTGAAAATGCCGCCGTGCTCCGCGTCTACATAAAGGAGCACGCAACCCTCATCTGCGACGGCAACGCCGTTGCAAGGCTTGCTTCGTTGGCTTAACAAAAAAATACCTGCGCAGGACATCCGCCTTTACGCAGGTATTTTTTATTGCTCGGTTGCTTGCATTCCGTTTTGCATACGGCGCATCAGAGTGGCTCCGTTTTGTTTCAACCACGCGTTCCATTGGTAATATTCCGGAAAAACACGCAATACCTCGCGGTAAAAAGCGGCGGAATGGTTCATCTCCTTGCGGTGACAAAGCTCGTGTACCACGATACAGTCGACCACCTGCGGCGGCGCAGGCATCAAAAGGCAATTGAAATTGAGATTGCCCTTTTCACTGCAACTCCCCCACTTACTTCTTTGGTTGCGAACGGTGATACGTCCGTATTTCACACCGATCAGATCGGCATAATGCGCCACTCTTTCGGGGATGACACGTTTGGCGCGCTCGGCAAGCGCATGAATATCGCTTGCGGTAAGCGGGGCTTCACGGTCGGCAATCTCGATTCGTTTCTTGGCAATCAATAGTTGCTTTTCGATCCACACGCGATGGATTTGGACAAATCGCTCCACCGCGGCATCCGACACACGCATCGGGGCGCGTACCAAAAGTCTTCCCTCACGAATCTCCAGAGAAAGCGTTTTTCTTTGACTTCGTATGACCTGATATTGCATGGCGTCACATCTCCTTGCCTTGCGCGGAACGTCGGTTCAGGAGTCGGTGAATGCTTTTGATCAACGAAGACGCGTTGATGGCAACGGCAACGGCGGTTATCATCAAGGTCAAGGGAATTCTGCCTATTGGGTCGAGTGTCATGATTGCCGCCGCAAAAAAGAGCAACAAAACACTAACGGTCATACGCGGCAGATACAGACGAAATGCGATCAATCTCGGCACGTCGATTAATCTGACCGCAAGAACGGCACCGTAAGCCGCCAACGTGGCAATTGCTGCCCCCAAAGCGCCCATACGCGGGATCAACAACAGATTGAGGAGAATATTCATCACCGTTCCGACAGTCGCCGTCAAAAAAGAGTGCATACTCTTCTTTTTAACCATATAGACCGTTGCAAGGAAGGACACGATCGCCTCCAACGCCGCCGCGCACAGAAGTGTGGGCATATATCTCCACGCCTCAAAGTAGCTGACGTTCAACAAAATATCGGTCAAAAAGCGCGACAGAAGGATCAGGCCCGAAGTGCCGATGAAGATCACCGACAAAAATCCGCGCAGAACCTCGGAATAGAAGCTTTTGCAAGAATCCTCGTCGGAAGACGACGCAACCGCAGAAAACTGCCACGCCTGCATAAAGATGCCGGACACAAGATTGACGATGGTGGGAATTTTATACGCCGCCGAATAAATGCCGTTGGTGCCCTCACCGCAGAAATAGGTGACCATATAGCGATCCGAAAGGTCGGTGATCAACCAACACACCGTCGTCGGGATCAACGGAAGACTGAAATACAACAGTTCCTTCATAATACTTCCCCGCACCGCGGACAATTGAAAGACGCGCCAGAGTCCTGCCGCAACCGTCAAAAAGACGGTTGTGAGAAGGTTGCCGAGGATGACCGAAAGAACGTATCCCGTAACCCCCATGTCCCAAATGGCAAAGAACAGGAT
>JAZRGI010000085.1:0-2352 GCA_045644105.1 Eubacteriales bacterium
AAGCCTGCGGGCAACATATTGCCATCCTGGAACGCATAGGAAACCTTGATCTTCTTTTCAATGCGGTTGCCGATGGTTTCGCGGAACTGCTCAAGATTCTCTTCCTTGATGATAAAGACAACGTGATCAAAGCCTGCGCAAATTGCATCGTAGATCGAAAAATCAATGATGAATTCGCCGTTTTCGGTCATCGGATCAAGCTGCTTGAGCCCTCCGTAACGAGATCCAAGTCCCGCCGCCAAAATAACAAGAGTCATGATGAATATACCTCCAAATGGTTTTTATTTTATCATCTTTTATTATACACAAAAAAACGCAAAAAGTAAAGGGCTTTTCCAAATTTAATAAAAAAATTATCTGAAATTAAAAAGTTCTTTCAAAAAAGCGCGTCGGCTATTGACATTTTCCAAAACCTGTTGTAAAATGAGAAAAACAAACGGAACCGTCTTCCCGTCGGTTTCCGACAACTACCGAGAATACGACTACTGCAAGGGAGAATATTGAGATGAAAGCCTATCTCGCAAATTTTTTCGAAACCTTTGATTATCCGACCGACGCGCGCGTTGCCCTGACCGATACATACGATCGTATTATGAGCGACCAAAGTGCCGGCGAACAATGGAATGCGATGATCCGCGACTACGAAACGAATATCAACTGTGATTATTCTGCCCAATTGAACACCTGCAAACAACTTTCAAAATCCCTGCTTGTTTCCAACTTCTCCGCTCAACTTTTGATCTTTATCTGCCACTCGCGCCATCTGCGCCGTGTGTATGCCGAAAGAGAGATCGACGACGCCATCTGGTACAACAGTATGTTGGATCTGAAAGCAAAGTTGTTTGAGTGCTACGAAGTATACGGTGTATGGGGTTCCTTTGTGGCTTCCTGGTTCCCTCGTTTTTTTGACGCGACTCGCTTTGCGCTTGGGCGTTTGCAATTTGAAACCGATAAATTTAAGAAAACCTATGAAAAAGACGGCGTGATCTTGACCGAAGATTCTACCGTCATCAACGTTCATATCCCGCGTACGCTCACGCCGCTCTCCCCGTCTGCCTGTGACGATGCCTTCCGCACCGCCGCAAAATTTTATGAAAAAGAGTTGAACGGCGCGCCGTGTGCCTTTGTTTGCACCTCCTGGTTGCTCTTCCCCGAGCATCACAATATGCTCCCCCAAACCTCCAATATCCGTGCCTTTATGAACACCTTTGACATTCTTGATTGGGGATACTACGGGGATGACGGCGCAAATCTTTGGAGATTGTTTGATACGATGGAACGAAATCCCGATCGCCTGCCTGCAAACTCCACTCTGCGCCGTGCCTATATCGACCGCTTACGGCGCGGTGAAAAGCTTGGTTGGGGATTTGGTGTATACTGCCCGAATTTTAAAAACTGAAAACCGATCGGACTGCCGCCAAAAAAACTTCTGCGGCAGTCTTTTTTTGTTCCCAAAAAACATTTTTTGTATTGACAAAATTTGAAAAGTATGCTATAATTGTCCCATATGATACATTTTGGAGAGATTATGATCACAGAAAAAGATTTTAAGAAAATCATGTCAACATTTCTGTTTACCGAAAGCGAGCCGCAACAAACCAAAGAGATATTAGAGAACTTCGGTTGTCAGGTCAAAATGCTTGCGAACGGAGCTCTGCTTCTCGCGCCCACAACCAAAGAAAAAATGGCGGGGCTTGTTTTGTCCGGACGCGCCGTTGTAACGACACCCGATCCCAACAAAAAGACCTTGCTTCGCTTTTTGGGCGCAAACGAACTGTTTGGCATTTCCAACCTTTTTACAGACGATCCGTTTGTAAGCATGATCCGTGCACACGGAGAGTGCCGTGTCTTTTTTATGACCGAGACGGCACTGCGCAAGCTTTTGGAGGAGGATCATAAATTCCTTTACCGATACCTTGCATTCCTGACCGGAAGAGTTCAATATCTCAACCAAAAAATCGGTTATCTGACCGCCGGCAGTGCCGAACGACGTCTGGCGCTCTACCTTGCGTCACTCGGCAAGTCTCAGGTACGCCTGGAAGCATCGATCTCGTCGTTGTCCGAGCTATTGGACGTCGGTCGCGCCTCGATCTACCGTGCCTTTGACAAATTGACAGAAGACGGCTTTCTGAAAAAGGAAGGTCGTAATCTGACCTTAACAAATGTTGAAGCTATGCTAAAAGCATATCGATAAATTACCACATCTAAAAAAGAAAGGAACCGTTGCCATGAAAAAACTGATTTCCCTGCTTCTTGCCACACTGATGCTCTTGAGCCTTATGACCGCTTGCAAAGCAAAAACACCAGACACCATCAATATCTACACCTTAAACGGCACCACCGGTTTTGGTA
>JAZRGI010000086.1:0-3948 GCA_045644105.1 Eubacteriales bacterium
GCGGTTGCGTGTATTAAAATCGAAAAAAGTGCAGTTTGGGATGCTAAAAACAATATTTGCAATATCAAATACAAGAAAAAAGCTTGCTTTTACGCAAAAAAAGAGATATAATATTATAAGAAGAGCAATTATCGGAAAGGAAATGATGATCATGACCGAATTTTTAACCGAGAATTTTCTGTTAAAAACTCCAACGGCTCGGATGTTGTATTCCGAATGCGCAAAGTCGCTTCCCATTGTCGACTACCATTGTCATGTCAGTCCGCGGGAGATCTGCGAGGACAAGCGCTTTACCAACATCACCGAGTTGTGGCTTTCGGGTGACCACTATAAGTGGCGTCTGATGCGTGCCAACGGAGTGGATGAGTATTACATTACGGGAGATGCCGATCCCTACGAAAAATTTGTAAAGTTCGCAACCCTTATGCCCAAGGCGATCGGAAATCCGATGTACCATTGGTGTCATCTGGAGCTTCGCCGTTATTTTGGATACGAGGGCGTTCTCAATGCCGAAACGGCGGACGAGGTCTGGAAGCTTTGCGAGCGGAAGCTTTCTAATGGTGGTTTGAGTGTAAAAGAGATCATTCGCAAAAGCAACGTTGCGATGATCGGAACTACCGATGATCCCATTGACACGTTGGAGTACCACAAGCGCATCACCGAGGACCGTGATTTTAAAACACGGGTGTTGCCGTCCTTCCGTCCCGACAAGGCGTTGAATGTCGATAAGGCGGGTTGGAAAGAATACGTCAATACGCTTGCCGAGGTTTGCGGCATGAAGATCGATACGGTAGATGCCTTGAAGGAAGCACTATCCAAGCGGATCGCGCATTTTGCCGATCACGGATGCCGCGCAAGCGATCACGGTCTTGACCGCATGGTAATGATCGAGGCGGACGGTGCCGCACTGAACGCGATCATGCAAAAAGCACTTCGCGGAGAAGCGGTTACCGAGCATGAGGCGGAGGCATTTAAAACCGAGTTGTTGGTTTATTGTGCCGCCGAATACGCGCGTCGAGGATGGGTGATGCAGCTTCATTTCAATTGCCTGCGCAATCCCAACTCCAAAATGTTTGCAATGCTTGGCGCCGATACGGGCTTTGATTGCATTGGCCCCAACGACGGCATCCGCAAGCTGGGCGCATTGTTGGATCGTTTGTACCGAGAGGATAGCCTGCCCCGCACGGTTCTGTACAGTTTGGATCCCACCGACAATGCCGCCATCGGTTCCTTGATGGGCGCTTTTCAGGGAAGCGAGGTTGCGGGTAAATTGCAACACGGAAGCGCATGGTGGTTCAACGACCACAAGCAGGGAATGCGAGATCAGATGATCAGTCTTGCAAATCTTGGTCTGCTTGGCAATTTCATCGGTATGTTGACCGATTCGCGCAGCTTTCTCAGTTATACAAGACACGAATATTTCCGCCGCATTTTGTGCGACCTCGTCGGCGAATGGGTTGAAAACGGAGAATACCCCAACGACGAACGCACCTTAAAGCAGTTGATTTGTGACATTTGTTACGGCAATGCCTGCCGTTACTTGAATTTAAAAACAGAAACAGAAGGAGAACTATTATGAACATGAAGCTTTCTTTCCGTTGGTACGGAAAAGACGATCCGATCTCTCTGCAGTATATTTCGCAGATTCCGGGTATGCGCTCGATCGTTTCGGCGGTCTACGACGTAAAGCCGGGCGAGGTGTGGCCCCGCGAGAGCCTGCAGGCAATGCAGCGCGCTTGTGAGGAAAACGGCTTGGTATTCGACGTTGTTGAGTCGATTCCTGTACACGAGGACATCAAGCTTGGTCGTGGTGAAGTAGAGCACCTGCTTGAGGTATACTGTGAGAATATACGCCGTTGCGCAGAGGTTGGCGTCAAGTGCGTCACCTATAACTTTATGCCCGTCTTCGACTGGACGCGCACACAGCTGGACAAGCGTGCCGCAGACGGCTCTACCAGTCTTGTTATGTATTGGGATCAGATGCGCGGCTTGGATCCGCTCAAGGACGATATTCACCTGCCCGGTTGGGATGCCAGTTATACGCAGGAGGAGGTTCGCGAGTTGATCACGGCTTACGGAGAGCTTGGCGAGGAGGGACTTTGGCGCAATCTGGAGCGCTTCCTCAAGAAGGTGATTCCGGTTGCCGAGGAGTGCGGTGTCCGCATGGCAATCCACCCCGATGATCCGCCGTATCCTATTTTTGGTCTGCCCCGTATCATCACCAACGAGGAAAACCTGGAGCGTATGCTTGCCCTTGTTGATAGCCCTGCCAATAGCCTGTGCCTGTGCACGGGTAGTCTTGGTTGTGCCGCAAGCAACGACGTGATCGCTATGGTACGTAAGTTTGCCGCACGCGACCGCATTGCCTTCATGCACATCAGAAACGTCAAGATCATGGAGGACGGTTCCTTTGAGGAGCGCGCACATCTTTCTTCTTGCGGTTCTCTCGACGTATACGAGATCGTTCGCGCATTGGTTGAAAATAACTTTGACGGATACGTACGCCCCGACCACGGACGTATGGTTTGGGGAGAGAGCGGTAAGCCCGGCTACGGACTTTTTGACCGCGCAATGGGCGCCACCTACATCAACGGCTTGTTTGAGGCCTGCGAAAAATCGATGAAGTGACACAGGGGTGTCATGAAAGGAGTAGCTATGAATCAGAACGTATTAAATACCGATCTTAACGGTAAGGTTGCAGTCGTTACCGGAGCCGGCGGCGTACTTTGCAGCTATTTTGCGAAAGTACTTGCAAGAGCGGGTGCAAAGGTAGCGCTTTTGGATCTGAATCTTGAGGCGGCGAAAGTCTTTGCGGATGAGATCGTTGCCGAGGGCGGCGTTGCTAAAGCTTATGCCTGCAACGTATTGGACAAGGCGGTTTGCCGTCAGGTAGCCGACACGGTTCTTGCCGATCTCGGCCCTTGTGACGTGCTTGTCAACGGAGCCGGCGGAAACAACCCGCGTGCTACCACCGACAAGGAGTATTACGAGCCCGGCGATATTGATGCCGATACCAAGAGCTTTTTCGATCTTGAGGCAGACGGCGTAGGCTTTGTATTCAACCTCAACTTCTTGGGAACCTTGATTCCCACGCAGGTCTTTGCGGCACAGATGCTTGGTAGACCCGGTTGCAGCATTCTCAATATTTCTTCGATGAATGCATACACCCCCTTGACGAAAATTCCCGCATATTCGGGAGCAAAGGCGGCAATCTCCAACTTTACCCAGTGGTTGGCAGTGCATTTCTCCAGAGAGGGTATCCGCGTTAACGCAATCGCGCCCGGATTCTTCTCTACCAAGCAGAATGCAAAGTTGCTTTGGAACGATGACGGAACGCCCACGGCGCGCACCGGCAAGATCCTGGCGGCAACGCCTATGGGACGCTTTGGCGCTACCGAGGAGTTGGAGGGCGGTTTGCTCTTCCTGCTCAACGAGAAAGCGGCAGGCTTCATTACAGGCGTTGTTCTGCCCATCGATGGCGGTTTCTCCGCATATTCGGGCGTATAATTAAATAAAAAAGAACCTCCAAACTCTGAACCGCCCCAAATTGTGCTATCCGTACAATTTGGGGCGGTTCATGGCAAAGTGCTTGGAGGTTCTTTTTTTATGCCTTCAGGAAGCAACGCAGAGCATCCTGAATGTGTTGATCCCAATAGAACCAGGAGTGGTTGCCCTCGGATTCCTCGTAAACGTGTGCGATCTGCTTTTCGTCAAGAAAACGGTGGAAGTCGCGGTTGGATTGCAGTAGAAAATCCTGCTCGCCGCACCACATATAAAGCTTGGGGAATGCCTTGCCGCCGGCAAGATGTGCCTCTACCAGTGCGTAGAGATCGTGGCGTGTGCCGCGCAATTCCTCAAGAGCCTGCAATTCGTAGCCGAAGATCGATCTCCATTCGTCCATACGTGAGTCAACCGGCCGTCCCGCAATGTCAAGCGCACCCGAAAGAG
>JAZRGI010000087.1:0-2990 GCA_045644105.1 Eubacteriales bacterium
CGGTCTGCTGACGGTTGCACAAAAACAGATTTTTGCAAATGTGCGCACCGAGAACCTCCTCGATACCGCGACAGATCTCCATCGTATCGGCAGGCGCGTGATCCACTCTTGCATATTCGATTCCCAGCCTATCCAAAAATGCGTAGGTGTCGCGCTCACGTTGGGTTCGCGTGTCACGGTCGGTTGGCGCTCCATACTCGAAAACCATATGCTCTCATCCCCTTTTTTTGCAGTCTTCCCCCTATATTATAACGAAAAACATTTACTTTTTCAATGGGGAAAATAAAATTTTGAAAAAGATACGTCGTCTGTTAAAAAAACAAACGGCGAGCCTCGTTGGAAGCACGCCGTTTTCGTTTTGTTTTATCGATGGATCCGCACAAGTCTTGCGATCTCCTCGGAGAGCGCGTTGACAAGGACGTCGATCTGTTCTTTTGTATTCTGCTTTCCAAAGCTTATGCGAATCGAACAATCCGCCTCCTCGGATGTCAAACCGAAAGCGATGAGCGACGAGCTATGCGTCTTTGCGTGTGAGGAACACGCCGAACCGTTGGAAACGTAGATGCCCCTTGCGGATAACGCGTGCAACATGGTTTCACTCTTAATATCGGGCAAGGTCAAGTTGACGATATGTGGTGCCGCACCAGCCGTTGGCAAATTCAAGCATACCGACAGTGCGGAAAGGCATTCGATCGCATAGCGGCGAAGCTCGCTCATGTGCGCAACGTCGACGGCAAGCGTTGCCTGTCCGTCGGATGCCGCGGCACCAAACCCTGCAATGCCGATCATGTTTTCGGTTCCCGATCGGAAGCCCTGCTCCTGTCCGCCGCCGCGCAAGCAGGGAATGAAATCTCTGCGTTTGAGCGCGTCGGTCGAGGCGTAAAGCGCGCCAACACCCTTCGGTCCGTGGATCTTATGCGCACTGACGGTGACTAGATCGGCTCGAAGCGTTTGCGGTGAAAACCGTCCTTTGAGATATGCCTGCACCGCATCGGTATGCGTCACAATATTAACATCTTTTGCTTTTGCCATTGCAAAGGCAGTGCCAACGTCGTATGCGGCACCCGTTTCGTTATTGACCGCCATCATGGATACCAAAAACACACGTCCCATGAGTGATTCCTCGAATTGCTTCATATCCAACACACCGCCGCGTGTCGAAATACGAACCACCTCAAAGCCATCCGCCTCCAATGCACGCATTGCGTTTTCCACGCCCGCGTGCTCGGAATCGGTGGTAATGATTCTGCCGCCCCGTCTGCGCGGCTTGGCGTATGCCGTACCGAAGATTGCCAGATTGTCGGCTTCGGTTCCGCACGAGGTAAAAGTCAGTTGCCCCGCCTCAATCCTTCCGCGAAGCCCCAGTGATGCGGCGACCTCACGTCTTGCGCGCTCCAATATCGAATGCGCACTCTCGCCCAATGCGTGCAAAGAGGATGGATTTCCGTAATGCGCCATTACCTCACACATCCGCATCTTTGCGGCTTCGCAAAGCGGCGTGGTGGCACTGTTATCAAAATAGATCTGCTCCATAGCCATTATCTTTGAACGGGGAAAGCCGCCAAAACGGCAACCTTCCCCGCACTCCTTTTATCATAATATCGGGTTTGCGCTCCAACCGCTCAACGAAATTGGAACGCCGCCAGAATCGCGTCCACCTCACCTTTGTGCAATGCAAACAATGCTTCACTTGCGGCGGTATAGGTGATACTGTAGACCATGCCCTTATAATAGACGACCGCCTGTTGATAATAGAAATCACGTCCGCCGATCCGATAGCGGTAGGTGTAAACGGTTGCATCACAACCGCCGATCTGCATGGTTGCAGGCTCGGCAAGCTGCGCATAGCCGTCCTCTCCGGCGGTGGCAATCATCTGCGCTCGACAACCGTCGAAGAACTGCTCGACGTTCATGCTCTCAATACCGTAAGGAACGACACTGACACTTGAAAGATCAGACGCTACGTACGCCGCAAAAATACGTTGTTCTCGGTCTACGATCCAATCGGCGGGAACAAAGAATCGGTATGCCACCTCGTCACCCGATGCGATCCGCATTCCGTTCGGTGCCGCAACGTCATCAGCAAGATCCTTTGCATAGTCGTCGGGCTCATACGGCTCGGCAAAAACAAAATGTTCCAGCATTGATTCAACGTGACCGATCAACATCTGATACAGAGAGGATTCGGATTTACCGTCGTTACGATCCTCAACCGTGAATGCAAAGACGTAAAACGCCGCATCGCGCTCGGCAACGATCTGCACGAATTGCAGGGACTTTTGATTGACAACACCGCGATAGTGATAG
The DNA here is from genome assembly GCA_045644105.1 of Eubacteriales bacterium. Classification (GTDB taxonomy): domain Bacteria; phylum Bacillota; class Clostridia; order Oscillospirales; family CAG-272; genus UMGS1865. Next base: position 2,308 of record JAZRGI010000087.1, read on the forward strand.
CGCCACGCGTTTGCCGTATCAAGAAGCCCTGCCGTTTTGGTTTGCACCTCGGAGAAGCTGCCGCCCAACGACTGTGCCTCAAGGATCGGCTTACATTGATTGGTAAAGAACCAATCGATGCGCGCCTCCCCCAACTGTTCGGCGGGAACAGTTGCGCACAACGCGTCAAGCTCGCCTTGCATCGCCTCGGTAATCGGATATTTCACAACACTGACAGTGGACTGCGTGGAAAGATTATAACACGCACCCGACACGCCGTAAGCCGTGTTTAAATTCCAAGTTGTGGGAACGTACAGACGAAAGTCCGCTCCCGCCGCGCTTGCAAGCATCATACCTTCGGGGGCATCCCCGTTTTGTACTTGTTTGCACGCCGTAAAGCCAAGCAACGTACATAAGCAGAGCAACATCGCGGCTGCTTTGATCATTCTTTTCATAATTCACCTTTCAAAAAGACAGATTGATAATATTCACAGACGGTTTAATTGTAGCATAACCGCAGAAAAATATCTTCAATATTCTGTAAACTTTTTGCACGAAACGGCAGTTTGTCGGGCTTTTTATAAAAAAATCCAAAAAAAAGCAAAAAATATAAATTATTTTTAAAAAAAGGGCTTGACAAACGTCTTCAAGTTTGGTATAATAAGCAAGTCGCATGACAATGCTGGTATGGCTCAGTCGGTAGA
>JAZRGI010000088.1:0-4503 GCA_045644105.1 Eubacteriales bacterium
GAGAGATTGTAGCACAGGTTGCGGTGCGAAAGCATGACACCTTTGGGCGTGTCGGTGGTTCCCGCCGTATAAAAGATGGCGCGCATTTCGTCGGGATCGATATAGGGGAGCGGCGCGTTTGCGGGATTTTGTCCCAAAAGCGGAACGCCTTCCTGCACTGCGGTTTGGAGTTGAGAAAAACGAATGCACGGTAGGGTTGCGTTCGCCTTCTCCAAGCGCGCATAGACATCATCGTCGCAGACGATCAGAGCCGCGTCGCAGTGGTTGGCAAGGGAAACGATCGCATCGGTGTTGGAGTCGGCATCCAATGGGACGGCAACTCCCGTACAGGTTGCCGCCATAAAGGCAAGGACCCATTCATAGCAGGCGTTGCCGACGATGACGATCGCCCTGCCATCCAATCGGCGATGGCAGAACGATGCGGTGAGGGCATCGGCTTCGTGCGCAAAGTGACGATAGGAAATTTCACGGTATGTCTTGCCTTCTTTTTGTAAAAACAGGGTTTTGTCGCAGTATTGCTCGGCGGCATCGCGGTAAAGCCGACGCAGATCGGCAAACGGATGAGATGGGTAGTTTTGGTAAGCTGCCATATGCCTCGACTCTCTTTCGTTTTTTTAGGGGGATTATTGTTTAGAATTGCCGTTTTGGTTGTTGCTCATTCACGGTCGATCTTGACAACGGCAAAATAAGAGGGATCGATCTGTGCGACGGTCTGCGAAACCGCAGATTGCACTTCGTCATCGCTCATGGAAACCTCAAAGGGAACCACGACGTCAAAGATCAGATTGGTGTGTGTCAATCCGGGCACAAAGCGGAAATCGTGCAGACGGAGCGACGGATCAATGTCCAGAATGGCTTCGGCGGTGCGGGCACGAAGCGAGGCGATCTTTTCGTCATCGGTTACGATGGGATCCATATGAATGGTTGCCTCGATGTGATGCTCCTGCCGCAGGATCTGTTCGATATTGTCGATCATGTCGTGCGTTTCAAAAATGTCGATAGCTCCGTCCACCTCCACGTGCAAGGCGGCAATGACGTGCCCGGGACCATAGTTGTGTACAACGAGATCGTGAATGCCCAATGCGCCGGGAGTGGCGTTTACCACTTCGGTAATCAACGCGACGATCTCATCAGAGGGTGCCTCACCCAAAATGGAATTTTTGGTTTCATTGAGGATCTTTGCTCCCGCGATGACGATCATGATCGCAACGATCACACCCATATAGGCATCCAGATTGATGGTAATCGAGGGGAATAGGAAGAGGATCAGGGTAGAGAGCAGTACCGCAGAGGTGGAAAGCGCGTCGGAAAAACTGTCGGCGGCGGTGGCGCGCATAACCGAGGAGTCAATGCGTTTTGCAAGCCGACGGTTAAAGATGCCCATCCAGAGTTTGGTCAGAATAGAGCCTGCCAAAACGGCTACGGCAATCCAACTGCGTTCGGGGAGCGTGGGGGAAAGGATTTTTGTCACCGATTCCTTCAACAACTCAAAACCGATCAGAAGGATCAAAAATGAAACGATCATTGAGGAAACGTATTCGATTCGTGCGTGTCCAAAGGGGTGTTTCCGATCTGCGGGCTTTACCGAGATGCGGAAGGTGACCAATGAAATGATTTGAGATCCTGCGTCGGAAAGGCTATTGATCGAGTCACCCACGATGGATACCGATCCGAAAAGCAGACCGACCGCAAATTTTGCGGCAAACAAAACCAGATTTAAGAGAATACCGACCGTACTCGCAAGCGTTCCGTATGCACGGCGAACCTGCGGATCGGCGGTTTTTTCGGCATTCTTGACGAAGAGTCGACAAAGTAGATCGGTCATAAAGGATCCTTTCATGCGTTTTTTGTCAGGTCGGTCGCCCACCCGCCGCTCCGAACGAAGAGATATCCGAGGATCGACTTGGCAACGTCCGAAAACTGAATAATAAAGTAGACAGTGGGCATGGAGAGCGCGGTGAAGCGGCTCAATATGAAGGCGAGCGGGACGTTGATCACCCAGACAAATCCGGAATCAAACAAAAAAGTGATCAGGGTTTTGCCGCCCGAACGAATCGTAAAGTAGGTGGCGTGCAGATAGGAGTGCAGAGGAGATGCGACGGCAAGGATCAACGTCAGGCGCATGGCAAGCAGGCGAACCTCTTCGGTGGTGTTGTAGATGTGCGGGAAGAAGGGTGCAGATATCGCAACCAACACGCCGCACAGAAGTCCCATTCCGATCGAGAAGGTGATCATTTTGCGTGCCGAGTCGCGTGCCTCTCTCGTTCGTCCCGCTCCAAGTTCGTGACCGAGCAAAATAGCAATCGCCGAACCAACCGCCATAAAGAGTACCGAAAAGGTGTTGTAGACGGTGTTGGTGATGTTCATTGCCGAAACGGTGGCAATACCGCGCACCGAGTAGCACTGCAACAGAACTGCCTGACCTGCCGCCCAAATGGTTTCGTTGAGCAACAACGGAAGTCCCGTTACCGTGATCGATCGGATCAGAGCGGCAGGGACGTGAAGCGAACGGTAAGCGCCTATGATGAATTCGCACCGTCTTTTGTTTCTGTGTGTCCAGAGGATGACCATCAGACATTCCATGAAACGTGCGATCACGGTTGCGATCGCCGCACCCGCAACGCCGAGTGCGGGGAATCCGAGCTTGCCGAAGATCAGGATATAGTTCAGTGTCAGATTGATGATGACTCCAAAAATACCTGCGGTCATCGGCGGAAGCGTATGCCCGATCTCGCGCAGGGTGCTTGCGTAGATCTGCGTTAAGGTGTAGGGAAGCAGACCGATCAAAGAGAGCGAAAGATACTGCTTTGCGAAATCCAACGTCAGTGCAAGGTCACCGGTTTCTCCGCCCTCGTGCAGATAAAGAGAGATCAAGCGATCGCCGCTTGTCAAGAGCAGAAGCATCGACAGGGCATAGAGCGCCAGCGAAACGTAGATCTTGAAACGAAAGGTGTTTCTGACACCGTCGTGATCCTGCTTGCCGAAAAACTGTGCTCCGAAAAGTCCGGCACCCGAAATCGCGCCGAAGATACACAGATAAAAGACAAACAGAAGTTGATTGACGATCGATACACCCGACATTTGCTCGGTTCCGATTCGTCCCACCATTACGTTATCCAACAGACTGATGAAATTGGTGATGGCGTTTTGTATCAGGATCGGAATCATGACCGAGAGCAGGTTTTTGTAAAAATCTTTTGTTCCAAAAAAAGATTTGAAGTGAAGGTTCGTCATAATTTTTGTTTGGGCAGGGGGGTTAGCCCCAATATTTGCGGTCAAGGCTTCGGAGTTGAATTGCCTCGGCAACGTGGGATGCGCAGATTAGCTCGGAGGCATCGAGATCGGCGATGGTGCGCGCAACGCGCAGAATACGGTCGTAGCCGCGCGCCGAAAGTCCCATGCGATCGTATGCTGCACGCAAAAGCGTGGACGCGTCCCCGTCAAGTTGACAGTGTCTGTGGATGCCTGCGGCATCCAACTGGGCGTTGCAGAACACGGGAATGGGGCTATCCTTCATTCGTTGTTGCGCAAAGGCGCGTGCTTCGGTTACCCGTGCGCGAATGACCTCGGAGCGCTCCGCGTTTTCATCGGGTGCCGCGATCTCCTCATAGGTGAGGGAGGGAAGCTCGATTTGAATATCCATACGGTCAAGCATTGGTCCGCTGATGCGGGAGATGTAGCGTTTGACGTCCTCGGGCTTGCAGGTGCATTTGTGCGTTGGATGACCGAAATAACCGCAACGGCAGGGGTTCATCGCGCCCACCATCATAAAGGAACAGGGGAAGGTCACGCGTCCGTTTGCGCGCGTGATGGTAACTCTGCGGTCTTCCAGGGGTTGACGCAGAGCATCGGTGACCTGCTTTGGAAATTCGGGCAACTCGTCAAGAAAGAGAACTCCGTTGTTGGCAAGCGATACTTCACCCGGCATGGGATTGATACCGCCGCCTACCAAACTGACGGTGCTCATGGTATGGTGAGGTGAGCGGAAGGGGCGAACCGAAAGCAGTGAAACGCCTTCCGGAAGTGTGCCGGCAACCGAGTGGATTTTGGTGGTTTCAATGGCTTCGGCAAAGGTCAACGGAGGCAGAATGGACGGGAGGCGTTTTGCCAACATGGATTTTCCGGTACCGGGAGGGCCGATCAACAAGATGTTATGTCCTCCCGCGGCGGCAATCTCCATTGCTCTTTTTGCAAGCGCCTGACCGCGTACGTCAATGAAATCGAAGGGATAGAGGTTTCCCGCTTGGCGAAAGGCGTCGCGATCGCAACCGACGGGTGTCAGAGGTTGCTCTCCGTTGAGGTGAAGGATGAGAGAGCGCATATTGGGAACACCGTAAACGGTAATACCTTCTACGGCAGCTGCCTCGTGCGCGTTTTCCATCGGTGCGTAAAATTCACGAAAACCGTTTTCTTTCGCGGCGACGCACATACAAAGAATTCCGCGGACACCGCGTATATCGCCCGAGAGCGAAAGCTCGCCAACCATGCAACGGCTTTCCAGGG
>JAZRGI010000089.1:0-2280 GCA_045644105.1 Eubacteriales bacterium
TGATGTCATACCACACACTCATATGCGTGGGGTAGTATGCCTCAAGCTCAAGTCTTGTCGGCAACACCAATCACTTGTAGTCCTCAAGATCCTCGATACTGTCGCCGTATATGTAATCATAGAGGGCGGCAGGACCTGTCAATCCGGGCTTGACCGTAGACGCAACGTTATACTTCCCTGCCCGAACCGTTTCCACCTGGTCCATTGCCGCAGGGCGCGGGCCGACAACCGACATCGAGCCGAAGAGAATGTTCAAAAGTTGAGGAAGCTCGTCGATCTTCAGACGGCGGCAGATCGCACCGAACTTGAAGATACGATTGGTGTCGGCTTTGAAGCTCGCTTCGCTTTTTTCACTCTGGGTTTTGGCGATCCGCATACTGCGGAACTTCCACATACAAAATTCCCGGTTATCCTTTCCGACACGTCTTGCCTTGTAAAAGACGGGACCGGGATCCGACAACTCAATACCGATGATCGTGATCAACCATACGGGAGAGGTTACCAGAATTCCCATAAACGCCGCAAAGATATCAAACACACGCTTTACAAACAAATAAATATTTCGTTTCATCAGATCAATCTCCCATATACACATTCAAATGCTTCGGCATAATAACAACCCGCCTGTGCGCCGCGATATGCCGCCAAACCAAGAAGTGCCTCATCGCTTCTGGGGTGCGGGTAGGGACGCATGACGCCAACGTAGGACTTGAGCGCCTCAAGCTTTGTCTGCACGCCCTCCTTGCCGATCTCCACAAAGAAATTCGGAGCAAAGCGGTTGGCGGACGAATCAAACGACCATTCGGTTGAGGAAAGAACCTCCATGTAAAGGAGCAACTTCAACGAGGGGACGCTTGGTCTTCTTTGGAAGAGTCGGCTTGCCGCCTGTACGGCATAGCTGGTTTGAACGTGGTCGTTGTTGGTGTCAGAGGGATGGTGCGTGATGATCGCCTCGGCTCCGAAATCCTCAATGCAACGCTCTACAAACTGCACAAGCTCCAGGTGCGGAACCGTGTTCATTTTGATATTGGGAAAATCCGCCCCATATACCTTTTCAACGCCCATCAGCTTCATTGCCTGATCCTGATCTTCCGACAACGTTGCCGAAAGATTGGCACGCGCCGCCGCCTGGGTAACCATAATGGCTACCGCAACCTTATGACCTTCCGAACTCAATTTGCGGATCGTCGCGCCCGCACCAAGCACCTCGTCGTCGGGGTGTGCCACTACAACTAAATAATTCATACGTTCTCCAATACTATTATTGATATTTCAAATTTTCGTTCGCAATTGCAATACGCCTTCAGTTTTTGCCCATATCGGCAAAAAAGCAGGAAAGCGGCAAAACCTTTGTCTTGTCCGGCATCGTCGCACCCGAGAGCACCACCGCGTTGCAATCTACGTGACAGTAGTTGCCAACCGAGGCGTTGTGCCTGATCACGGCACCCGACGAAATAATACTGCCGACCGCGACCGTTGCGTTTGCCTGAACCGTTGCGTTCGGTTCGATGATCGTCCCTTTCATCAAATGCGCGGAGGGAGCGATATATGCAGAGGGAGCGATCAACGTTGCGATCGAGTACCCTGCTTGCTCTAACCGTTCCGTCCAACCCGACCGCAGATCGGGATTGCCGATGGCAACGATCGCAAAACCGTATGTCCCCGATAGGTTGGCATAATCGGCAAGCTTTCCGATGGCAAGCCGACTGTTGTCGTCCAAGAAATCGATGCGATCAAAGGCGCGCATACTTTCGGCAATCTCCTTGACCATAAGACCAAACTGTCCGGCTCCCAAAATCAGTAAATTTTGATTCATATTTTGCCTTTCTCCCGAGGACTCGGCGTCCTTGAGGCATCGGATTGCCGCCGCAAGAAACAACCGAAAGGGGGTTTTGGGTTGCTTTGCGAGTCGGAATCCATCATCACCGCCGTTTAAAAAATCAAATATCGATCTTTTCCGGCAGACATAGCTATACGCATATCATTATACCACAAGTGTCGCTTTTTGTCAACCTTTATAGGGAAATTAGCGCGTGGAATATGCTGCCACAATCGCCTTTGTTTTTTACAAAATTTTACTTGTATCCCCCTATTAAAAAAACAAAAACAAAGCAGAGCCGTTCGGCTCTGCAATTTTAACGGAGAAATAACGAACACCACCAAGGAAATTTCTTTGGTGGTGTTTTTTCAGTGATGGCTTACCAAAGCCTCCCTTGTGTAAAGGGAGGTGGCTTGCGGAGCAAGACGGAGGGATTGTTAAAAGCAAAAAATTATAGCAAA
>JAZRGI010000090.1:0-3932 GCA_045644105.1 Eubacteriales bacterium
CCGCATCCACCAAAAGCGCTCCGCAAACCGAAATAACCGTTGAGGCAAGCAAGTATTCCAACATCGGACGGTGTATGTACGCCGCAGTTGCCGGTGCCGAATTACATTCTCTTAAATAGGAGATCAGAACCGCCACTCCCACCACCGTCGTCAGTGACATCATGGCGTGCAACGTCAAGCGCGCCACCCGACTTTTGATTTCTATATTGAATTTTTTCAACCTTCGACACCTTTCCCCGTTTCTTTATGCAAAAATGAACGGTCATTCATAGTATTCAAAAAAAATTTAAAATATCGAACAATGCTTTTTTTCGTCGTATTCTATACTAATTATATCAAAAAGGAGCGTTTCTGTAAAGGAGTAATCTTTGGAAGTCAGGAAAAGCCTTTTCTATGCTTCTTTTTATTTGCAATCGGCGGTATGAAAATACAACCTTCGCAAAACTCCCCTTTATGCGACACTTTGCAAGCGCAAAAAAGGTCGGATCTGCGTTTTTTTGAAACAATGATCCCCCTCCCTGTCGCTATTCGCCTGTGTTATAATAGATGGGTACTTCAACAATTATTGCATGACAGAAAGGAACTGCTTATGGAACTCACGCAACACCCGCTCGTCCCCAAAAATCAGATCTTACTGAAGGAAGAAACTCGCTCTCTACGAGATGCCCTCCTGACCTACAGGCTCTGGTCGGTCGGCTACGGCAGAAAGATGCGCTATCACATATCCATCACCGAAAACGGAAATACTGCCGAACACATTTTTGAAACCGATAGCGAAACAGCGGTTTCGATTTTTCGCAATGCGGTCAACAGTACCATGACGCCCTACCGCTTGATTACCTGTGAACAGCGGATTTCCAATGCGGAAGCATTACGAAATTCGCAGGAATATCAAAAAAACACTTTACATTTTCATTCAAATATGTTATAATATTTCGTAAGGTCAATTTTAGACCAAAACTGCCACAGTTCGTTCTATGTGACAAAAAGTATCAAAGAAGGATGGAACAGGCTATGAAATGTCCCGGATGCGGATTTGCGGAAAGCAAGGTTATCGACTCGCGCCCAGTTACCGACGGAAACAGTATTCGCCGTCGCAGAGAGTGTCTTGCTTGCCAAAAACGCTTTACTACCTTTGAGGTGATTGAAACAGTTCAAATCATCGTAATCAAAAAAAACGGCGGAAAAGAGCTATTTGACAAACAAAAACTGCTTAGCGGCGTTCTGAAGGCAACCGAAAAACGTCCTGTGGATGCAATCGCCTTGGTTGATGAAATCGAAAGTGAATTGCAAAACACGTTGCGCCAAGAGGTGTCCTCTACCGAGATCGGTGAGATGGTAATGCAAAAGCTAAAGAATCGCGACGAGGTCGCTTACGTACGCTTTGCTTCGGTTTACCGCGAATTCAAAGACATTGATACCTTCCTCAAAGAGCTTGAAGGATTGAAGGATCATCACGCAAAAATCTGATACCCGACACAACAAATCAATTGTATATGCAGAAATCCCCAACGGTGAGCCGGTCTCCTCCGTTGGGGATTTTATCTTGTTCATTTGCAACCGTCTTTAAAATTCCGCCTCAATCTCAAGGATACGCCGCGCGGCTTCGGCAACGTTCAACTTGTCCGATGCATAGGCACGGCGCAATAGCTCTGCCGGAACGTAGTCGTCGTACTTTTCAAATACAGGCGCCTCTCCAACACCAACGAGCGATTCGGGAAGTATTGCTCCGTTACGAATCTGCTCCGAAAGCGCGTTAATCAATTCATAATCATTCCCTCTTGACATTTTAAAATTGATAAAATAGCACCCCTCGTATTCAATGCCCGAAATACCGAAAGCGGCGGCATTTTTAGCAAGGATCTTGCGCATTGCGCGGAAGGAACGTGTACCGAGCCACGGGAACAGACACCATGAATATCCGCCCAGATGTATCAACGAATGATCCCGGATCCCCGTGTTTCTTGCCACGTGGCGTGCCGTTTCCAGGCGTTTTTGCGCGTTTGGCTTGAGATAGGGATAAAGAGTATCCTCCATAAGAACCTGTTTCATACGTTGCACAATGCGCGTGTGCACCTCGCCAAAATCGCCCGGCCACGAAACCTCCATCTTACCGTCCACACTCTTCACGTAGATCAACTTATGTTGAATATCCAACTCCTCAACCTCCCATACTCTGCCCGCCAATGCAAAGCGGTCACCCACAGGAGGTGGCGTGGTAATGGTTCCGATCTCGTCCGAACCGCAACGAACGGTATAGTCCTCGGAATCCTTAAAGACCGCGTAAAACTTAAAGGAACGCAAAAGGCGCTCGCCCGTAAGCCCTACGATCAGTGTTTTTTCATCGGTCAACTCCAAAAAATCATTTTGAAGCATCGATAGAATCAAGGTCTTATAGTCCTCTTTGGACACCGCAACGAAGGGTGGCAAGGAAAGAATCCGCTCGGCAAGCTTTCTCGGCGTCAACTCACCCGTAGACGCCAACATACTGATGGTCTGATGAAAGAGTAGGCTATACGGCAACTTTCTCATACTCGGCGGCTCAATAAAGCGCTCCTCAATGTAAAGTTGAACGATGGCAATCGCCTTGATCAACTCCCACGGTATCAATTGCGGAAGCGGTGTGTTGGGAAGCGGATCCTCCTCACGGAACACCATCATCATTTCGGGCGGTTGACCGCGTCTTCCCGACCGTCCAAGCCGTTGCAGAAAGCTTGTTACCGAGTTGGGCGACTGATTCTGCAAAACGCGCTCCAATCTGCCAATGTCAATTCCAAGCTCCATCGTTACGGTGGCGCAGGTGACCGCGTGCTCCTCATCCGCCTTCATTTTCAGTTCGGCTTCCTCTCTGATCGCCGCCGACAGGTTGCCGTGATGGATCAGAAAAACATCCTGTTCGCCGCGATTTTTTGCAATCTGCCGAAAGGTGGCGCAAAGATATTCGGTTTCTTCCCGCGAATTGGAAAAGACCAATGACTTCCTATCGCGCACACAATCGTACATATAAGAGTATCCCGCATCGTAGGCAATGGAGGAGGCGGGGCCATCGGTCTGCTCACGCGGCTCCCTTGCCTGTTCTGTTTTGGAATTTTGAATGTAAAAATGCTCCATTCCAAGCCGCCAATGCGTTTTCTGCACGGGCAGCGCGGGAACGTCGGTTTCCCTACCGCTTCCCGCCCCCAACCAGTCGGCAGCCTTTTGAGGATCGCCAATGGTCGCAGAAAGACCGATCCTGCGCGGATGATATCCAATGATATGACCAAGTCGCGCAAGTTGACAAAGAATTTGGTTGCCGCGATCGCTTCCCGTTAACGTGTGGATCTCATCAATGATGATAAATCGCAGATCTCCAAACAGACGCACCACGTCATTGGATCGGTTGATCAACATCGACTCCAACGATTCGGGTGTCACCTGCAAAATGCCGCGCGGCTTATCCAAAAGTTTTTTCTTGTGGGACTGCGCAACGTCACCGTGCCAATGCGTTACGGGAATACCGCTTTCGCGCAAAAGCTCCTCTATACGATAAAACTGATCGTTGATCAAGCTCTTGAGCGGTGCGATATAAAGAACACCAACGGTTGCCGACGGATTTTCACACAGCTCCGCCAAGACCGGAAAGAACGCCGCCTCGGTTTTGCCGCTGGCGGTAGAAGACGTCAGAAGAAGATTGAGGTCACTGTAAAAAATCGTTTCGGCAGCCGCTACCTGCACCTCTCGCAGAGCTTCCCAGTGATGACTATAGATAAATTCTTGTATAAAACCGGGAAAACGATCAAAGATCTCACTCATACAAACACTCCTTCCACCTCTTCTTGATTCATGCAAGATTCTTTAAAATTCAATATCCGCCACCGATAGTACAGATGAGGGCGAGGACTTGTCCGTCCCCAATGCGGGAGGCTCGTCGTCAAGCTCCGCCACGGTTTTCA
>JAZRGI010000091.1:0-22786 GCA_045644105.1 Eubacteriales bacterium
TCGCACGCTCTGCGCCTGACAAGCGAGCTTGTCGATCTCCGAGCGGCGAATGCGAACCTAATTCTGCAACGCGGCGCGTTGCAGAGCTAGGTCGAATCCGTGCCCAAAAGCAAAAAAACAAGGGAGCGATTGCTCCCTTGTTTTTTTGGCTGGGGCACTAGGATTCGAACCTAGGTAATGACGGAGTCAGAGTCCGTTGCCTTACCGCTTGGCGATGCCCCATTAACAACCGATATTATAACACATCGATGTGGCTTTGTCAATAGCTTTTTTTCTTTTTTTATCAAAAAAATAATATTTTATTAAAAAATGGGAAACCGTCTGTAAAAATCGACCGGGAGAGGTGTTTTGCGTGCCCTCCCGATCGGTTTGTACGCCTGCGCGCTATGGCACTCCTCCGCAAACAGACCGTCGATCTCGATATCGGTGATCGGGCCGGCACTGCCCTCATCGGCATTGAGAGCAACGAGGTCGTCACGGTACGCGCCCTTGAGGTTACGGATGACGCCATAGTGGCAGTTTCCGTCCGGATGGATGCCGCCCGTCACCTCAATGTTGCAGTCGGGCTTTTCACCGTCAAAATCCTTGAGAAAGAAGTAAAAATCCCACTCGTCGGTTGCATCTTTTGCGGGCGGCAGGGGTGTTGAACGGTTGCGCAGCATGACGCAATTGGAGTTGTACGCAAGTCGGATCTCGACAAATCGCGGAAGCACTAATCGGAAGTTCGACGGCAGTGTCAGGGTTTGACTGATCAGATAGCGCTTCTTTGGGGAGGGCAGAACAAGCTTGTTTCCGGCTTGGTCGATCAATTCCTAAAGCGCCTGTGTGTCGTCGTGTATGCCGTCACCGTAAAGCGGATACATAGAGATCAAGTCCTTTCTTTTTTGCTTTTGGAGGATGATTTTGATACTATAATATTATTGTAACACTTATTTTTGAATTTTCTATTGACAAATCGGCAAAAAGCATGATAAAATCATCTTAATTGGCGGCACGATTGTATTGTCATGAAACCGCCGTGTCCAAAAGACAGAACCGATTTGTGAGAAAGGGGGACGCAACCGAATATGGAGCAGGGAATTACGCATCAATCACCCATCACGGTGTTGGCGGGAATCGGAAAAACCAAAGCCGAGTATTATGCAAAGCTCGGTATACGGACGCTTGGAGATCTCATCTGTCACTATCCTCGCGCCTATGAGAATCGCGGTGACGTCTGTCTGCTTTCCGAGTCGCGCACAGACGGCAAGAGTTCGGTGATCCTGACGGTTGCCACCGAGCCTCGCACGGTTCGTTTGCGCAGTCATAAATCATTTTTAAAGTTTCGCGCCTTTGACGAGAGCGGAAGCTGTGAGATCACCTATTTCAATCAGGACTATTTAAAGAACCAATTTCCTCTGGGTTCGGTATTTCGCTTTTACGGTAAGGTGGAGCGCGTGGGCAAAAAGTTTTCCATGTCCTCACCCGTTGCCGAGGCATGGACGGAAAACGCCGAGCTTCCGCCGCTTTGGGCGGTTTACCGTATGACCGAGGGGCTTTCCCCAAAACAGATCGCCAAGGACGTGGCATCCGCGCTTTCGCTTCTTGCCGCACAGTCGGTCGACCCGCTTCCGCCACAACTGCGTGAGCGACGGGGACTTTGTACACTTTCCTATGCCGAGCGCAACATTCACCGCCCCGACTCCTGGCAGGCACTCACCACCGCGCGTCGGCGTCTGGTTTACGACGAGTTCTTTTGCTTTGCTTTGGGTGCGGCAATGTCGCACGCGCAAACCAAGCAACGTGGTGCGCCGATCTGTGACGGTGGGCGACTTGCTACCTTGACGGAGCAACTGCCCTACCAACTGACAGGCGCGCAGGCGCGCGCCATTGAGGAGATCCGTCGCGATATGGCAAGCGATATTCCCATGAGCCGCATTGTGGTGGGCGACGTTGGATGCGGCAAGACGGTTTGCGCGGCGGCGGCAATGCTGTTTGCGGTGCAAAGCGGTAGACAAGCGGTGCTCATGGCGCCCACAGAGATCCTTGCGCGGCAGCATTATGCCGATCTGTCGCCACTGTTTGCGCGACTCGGTGTTCGTTGCGAATTGCTCATCGGAGCCACGCCTGCGGCGCAAAAGCGCAGGATCAAGGAAGCACTTGGTTCTGTTGATGAAGCTTCGCGACTTCCCATTGTCATCGGTACGCACGCGCTGCTTTCCGACGGTGTATCGTTTGCAGCCCCCGGACTTGTAGTTACCGACGAGCAACACCGCTTTGGCGCACGTCAGAGGGCACTTCTTTCCGAAAAGAACGCGCACGCACATCTGCTTGTTATGAGCGCGACGCCCATACCGAGATCGTTGGCGCTTGTTCTGTACGGCGATCTGGAGCTTTCCAAAATTGACGAGATGCCCCCCGGCAGACAACGCGTGGACACCTTTGTGGTGGATGAGAGCTACCGTGAGCGACTTGACGGATTTATCCGCAGGCAGGTTGACGGCGGCGGTCAGGTCTACGTGGTTTGTCCTGCGGTGGAGGAGCAGGAAACGGCACCCGACGAATTGGCGTTGAGAGATATTCTTTCGGAGGGTGTGCGCCGCGATGACGCACCGCCCCTCAAGGCGGCGGTGTCCTATGCCGAGGAGTTGAAAAAACGTTTTCCGACGTACGGTGTCGGATTTTTACACGGCAGAATGAAAAGCACCGAAAAGGACGACGTAATGCGTGCGTTCTCTTCGGGAGAGCTTTCCATTCTGGTGTCCACTACGGTAATCGAGGTCGGCGTCAACGTTCCCAACGCCTGCCTGATGATCGTGGAGAACGCCGAGCGATTCGGTCTTTCGCAGTTGCATCAGTTGCGAGGTCGTGTCGGTCGAGGGACGAGAAAATCCTATTGCGTTCTGGTAACGGGCGGTGTCGACGGCGTGGGGGAGAAATCGCGCGCGCGGCTTGATACCATGCGTACGATCTACGACGGATACGCGATTGCCGAGCAGGATCTGATCCAACGCGGACCGGGTGATTTTCTCGGCTCGGCATCCGACGGAAGTGTGCGGCAAAGCGGAGGACTCAACTTCCGTCTTGCCGATGCGGGGGAGGATGCGTCGATTATGACCGATGCCACCGAGGATGCGCGAGCACTCTTGGTTGCCGATCCCCGTCTGCAGACCTACCCATTGCTTGCTTCGCGTGTGGATGCGATGTTTGATATTGATTCGGGCTTGATCAGTTAAAACCTTGACACGGCATTGACACCGTGCTATAATAATAACAATATTGAAGAAAAAAAGAAAAGAGAGTGAATCCATGAAAAAACATCACCGCAGTCTGACGGTTCGGCTTATGACGTTGCTTTTGGCGTTGTTTTGCCTTTGCTCCTGTCGGAAGGAGGCACCTGACCTGAAAAAAATTGCCGAAACCTTTGTATCCTTTTCAGACGAAGGTGCGTACCTGCTTCTGACCGAAAAAGAACTTCACGTTGACGGAAAAATCATAAAAACCGACGATCTCCGCTACGAGGGCAAGCATTGTATTCCCTATTTTTGCGAAGCCGACCGTTGCTATGCGTACGTACCCGACAGTCGGGATCCTTCCACGGTGACACTTGTCTTTGTTGCGTATGAAACACTTGAGGTTACGGTTGTCGGTACGTTGAGCCTGGCAGGAGAGGTCTTGGCTGCCGAATATTACGCAGGAAGCGCGTATTTCCGTGTGTTCGACCGCGATCGTGACGGAGGAACCGAGGTGTACTACGCCTACCATTTTGAGGAAGGGGAGCAATCGATCCTCGCGGTCAATAATCTTCCCGTTCAGTTGGAGGGAGCTGCCGACAACTCGCGTTCCGCGCGTTATACCATCGAACGCGACGTCGGGGCAATTCGTGTCACCGACAAGCGAACCGGCGAAGAAAAACGCGTGACCGATGAGTTGCTTTCCGATTGCGTGGAGGGCAAGGCGATCCGTGAGCTTCGCGGAGGCGCGTTGACGGGTTATTCCGCCGCTTATGAAAAGGACGGTATTGTCTACCTGCTTGGAGGCTATACGGTTGACGCGGGATTGCGCGACAGAGCCTATCTTTTCATCCTGCGTTACGATTTCAAGACGCACTCACTCACCTATTATACCACTGTGGAAGGCGATGCGCCGCAGGGAGGTATTGTAGATCTTTATATTCCATAATTCCGCGTTTTTTCGGGAAATCGGCAGATACGGTATCGTAAAATAATATTTGGAGGATGATTTTTATGGCTCCCTTGAAAATCGGTGTGATCGGATACGGATGTCGGGGCAGATCGATCACAAAGAGTGTTCTTTTAAAATCCCCGCAGTATGAGGTGGCGGCGATTTGCGACGAGTACGAGGATCGCACCGCGCAGGGCGTAGCCGACGTGGAAAAAGCCGGAGGCGCGACACCCTTTGCGTCTGTCAATTATCATGACGTTCTTTCCCACGGGGGATTGGATGCCGTTTATATAGCAACCTCGTGGGAAACCCACGTGCGCATTGCCATTGAAACCATGAAAAAGGGCATTCCCGTTGCCGTCGAGGTTGGCGGCGCTTACTCGGTAGAGGAGCTATGGGAAATGGTTCACACGCAGGAGCGCACGGGAACCCCCTTGATGTTTATGGAAAACTGTTGCTTTGGCAAGCATGAGCTTCTGGCAACCTCGATGGCGCGGCATGGCGTGTTTGGCGAGATTGTGCATTGTCACGGCGCTTACGCGCATTATCTTGCCGAGGAGATCGCCAACGGAGAGATCAAACGTCATTACCGTTTGCGCAACTATCTGACGCGCAATTGCGAGAACTATCCTACGCACGAGCTCGGCCCGATTGCCAAGCTTCTGAATATCAATCGCGGCAACCGCCTCTTATCGTTGGTTTCCGTTGCCTCCAAGTCGGTGGGAATGGAGGATTACGTTTCGCAGAACGCCGAACAATATCCCGATCTCGTCGGAAAGAAATTTCAACAGGGTGACGTTGTCAATACCATCATTACCTGTGCGGACGGTTCGACGATCACGATCCGTTTGGATACAACCCTCCCTCGTTCCTATGCGCGTGAATTTACGGTGCGCGGAACCAGGGGACTTTACGAGCAGAACACGCACTCGGTCTATCTTGCGGGAGAGCCGGAAAGCTTTGAAACCGAAAAATATTACCGTGAAGCCATTGGAAACGCCGCTCGTTTTGAAGACCGCTATCTGCCGTCGGTGTGGAAGAATATTACGCCCGAGCAGATCAAAACCGGACACGGCGGTATGGACGGCATTCAGTTTCTCGCGTTCGCGGAGGCTCTGCGAGAGGGGAAACCGATGCCGATCGACGTTTACGATGCCGCAGTGTGGATGTCTGTGACGGCGCTTTCCGAGGCATCGGTTGCCGCAGGCGGTCAGGTGCAGGCGATTCCCGATTTTACGTCGGGAATGTGGACGCGCCGCAAGCCGATGGACGTGGTAGACCTTTCTTTTGAAATTGAGTAAAAAAATCGCTTCGCCAATCCCGAAAGAGGAGAGTGGCGAAGCTTTTTTGTTATTGAGGAGCTTCGGCTTTTTCCAAAGTGATGCGCAGAATAAAGAGAGATGGAATGGCGGAACGAAAGCTTTTGTGCTTTGACGATAGCGGAAGACCGGCATCAAGGATCAACCGCTCTCCCTGCCTGCGAAGGACAAAATCGGAAAAGGCGGGAAGCTTGTAAAAGCGAAGCGATGCAAGTTGCAAAAGGGTGTCGTTCGTTTCGTCGGCACCGGGATCGACGTATTCGATGCGAAAACGGAAATGCGGTGCCTTTTCATCCGATGCATCGGCGGCAGATACACTTCCGCTTAACGTATGCAGATGTAAAAATACGCAAAACAGATAGGCGACAAGACGGTTGCGTTGCGCTTCCGGTAACAGTGTCTCTTCGGTTGGCAGATTGCTTTCCGAAAGCCGACATCCGACAAAATTTGCAATGCGCCACGCAAGTGTAGCAATTCCCACTTCTTTTCGCGGCGTCAGGATTTGTCCGAGATAATAATTCAATTCGGCCATCTCTTCAAACTCGTCTTCCGAGAGCGATGCGGCAGGCATCGGAAAAGATGGAGAGAAGGCAATCGCGCCCCATCCGCAGGTGTCGGCATAGCGGCGCAGTGCGGCGGGAGGACATTGCGGGCGGACGGCAAGCAGAAGTCCGGAGGCGGCGTATAGCTCGCTTAAGAACAATACGGCTTTTCCGTCGGCAAACAAAGCAACGCGGCGGTGCGACGTGAGCGCGGTTTGTAAAAACGAAAGCTCGTCGTCGGAGATCGACCAAAGCGAGGGCAGGGTTATTTCTTTGTCGTTCAGATAGGGACGGTGCGCGAGAATGCGGTATTGATCGGCAGGCTCAACGACCGAAAGCTCCTCGCGGTGCGTACGAAGCGGAAGGAGTGATTTGTGATCGGTAAAGTCAATTTCGGGAACGTAGGCGTTCAATTCCTGCTTCATGACAGTTTCTCCTTGTGGTGGGATTCAGAATACGATATGGCGGATACGGTTGAGCGCGATTTTTTGATAGCTTCCGTCGATACAGGCAACCGTCAGGATCGCGTCGCGGTTAAAGAACACGCCGGTTGTTCCGCCAACGTAGGTGACGTAAAGCTTATCACGCAGACGGAGCGGCTGATGCTCCACCGTAAGATATTGCAGGTGCAGGGTGTCGATGCGCACCGCGTCCCCCTTTTCGTTGGTGCAGGCGAGATAGTTGTCGGCAAGTATTCCTTTGGTATATTCCTTGTCGTCGCTATAAAAGCGAGTACAACGGAGCAGGCGGGACGGATCGATGGGGGGAAGCTTTTTGTCCCCTCCCTTTGCGGCTTTTTTCAGATATGCCACCATTTCGGTGGCGCGGATCAGAGCGATGCCATCCATCTCGTTGGGAAGCGAAAGCTTGCAATCGGGTTCGGCAAATACCACTACGCCGTAGACGGGACGCTCGATTCGATAAAACTCCTTCATGCGTCGGATGAATTGGTTGGTGGTGCCAACCGGACTTTTCAACGTTTTATGAACGCCGTTATCCTTGTTTTGATAGAATTTATCCCCCTCGCAACCGATCTCTCCCTTCCAATTTTTGATTTCCAGAACGAAGGGGACACCGTTCACGATGACGAGAAAATCCTTTTCCAGATATAATTCCTTGTGCGGAACCACGACGTTGCGGATCACACAGTCGAAATTTTGGTAGAGCATACGGCAGATCACCTCTTCGCCGTCGGCACCGAATTGCTCGATCTCTTCTTGTTTTGGCAATCCTTCCCCGAATGAGCGATTGACGAAGGTTTGAAAGCGATTTCCCATGAATCCTCCTCTTTTTTGACAGCATTTTGCGCGGTTGCGCGACGTGTCGGTGTTGCTTTTATTATAGCATGACGGGGCAGGGTTGTCAAGAGCAAAGGCGAGGAGATAAGCCGTGACGAAAAAAGCGATAAGTTTGTCAAATGCTATTGAAAAAGCGAATGAATTGTGGTATAATATTTCTTGAAATTTTAAACACGGCTTTGCAACAATTGGTGCCGCCGTGCGTTCCGGAGGGAAGGTTCCTTTATGAGTATCAGAATCGGTATTTACGGTTATGGAAATCTTGGCAGAGGCATCGAAAATGCCATTCGCCAGAATCAGGATATGACGCTTGTTGCCGTCTTTACGCGCAGAGATCCGTCAACGGTGTCCGTGCAAACGCCGGGCGTTGCGGTTTGTCGGGCGGCGGACGTTGCGCAGTATGTCGGAAAGATCGACGTCATGATCCTTTGCGGCGGCAGTGCCACCGATCTTCCTACCCAGACGCCGGAATTGGCAAGACTTTTCTCGGTGGTGGATAGCTTTGATAACCACAAAAATATTCCGGCACACCTTGCAAACGTTGACCGTGCCGCAAAAGAGGGAGGCACCACTGCCATGATTTCGGTGGGATGGGATCCCGGTATGTTTTCGCTCAACCGCTTCTATGCGGGCGCGATTTTGCCGGACGGCGAGGACTATACCTTCTGGGGCAAGGGCGTAAGCCAGGGTCATTCCGATGCTATCCGCCGCATCGAAGGTGTGTTGGACGCCAAGCAGTATACGGTTCCGGTCGAGGAGGCGTTGCGCTCGGTCAGAGCGGGAGAGGCACCTGCATTGACGGTACGGCAAAAGCATACCCGTGAGTGTTACGTGGTAGCGGCAGAGGGTGCGGATAAAGCAAGGATCGAAAAAGAAATCAAGGAAATGCCCAACTACTTTGCCGATTACGACACCACGGTACATTTTATCGATGCCGAGGAGCTGAAGCGCGATCACGCAGGTATTCCGCACGGCGGATTTGTCATTCGCACGGGCAGAACCGGTGCGTCGTTGCAGAACAAGCACGTCATTGTATATAGCCTGAAGCTCGACTCCAATCCGGAATTTACGGCATCGGTCATCGTGGCATTTGCGAGAGCAACCCATCGGATGAACCGTGAAGGCAATTTGGGTTGCAAGACAGTTTTTGACGTTCCGCCCATCTACCTCTCCCCCAAGTCGTCGGAGGAGCTTATCAAGGAATTGCTTTAAGATTTTTTGACAACGGTCTATGACAACAGGGCGAACCGACTCCGCAGGGTTGGAACGCCCGTTTGCTTTTTGCGGAATACGATAGCCTATTTTGTCGGTTTGCTCTTGCACAATCAAGAGAAAAGTGGTATAATGAAAACAAGTAATCGGTAAAGGAGAAAAGGAACATGAAAGAAAACGGAACGGTAACCTTAAAGGATCGGTTGATCCAATCGGTGCAGATCGTTGTTTTCGGTTTGTTGGCACTTGCGTTGACCGTATTGGCGATGTTGGAGCTGATTCCTACCCAAACGAAGGGCTTGCAGGTAAAGGAGCGCATAGAGGTTGCATCCTTTGCGGTGGACTCGACGGGGCGCAGATTTGTTTCCTCGGTTCACGGAAGCTTCAAAAACAATTCCAATGCAACGGTTGAGATCGAGAAGGTTCACCTGCTTCTCAGTAACGGAAAGATTAGAAAAGAGATCGATCTTGACGGCTTTACTCTGCCCGCGCGTTGCGAACAGGACGTGGAGTTGAATTTTGAGTGCGACGTTGACGTCAATACGGTAGTGCGGATCGAGGCAACCGTAAACGGCGAGCGCACGGTTTTGGAAAACCAGAGCGAGGCACAGACGGTCAACGGATTTTTTGTGGTCTATCTGGTGCTTTTGATCCCGGCAGTTCTGCTTTGCGTTCGTGCCGCGAAGGTGAGATATTACCTGTATCAGGAGTCGCGGACGTACGGCGCACAAATGTAAAAACTTTGGGAACAGGAACAAAAACCTTTACATGAGGTCTTGACAGAAAGAGGGATTTTGTGTATAATAAAATGAGTATGATCCAGTCGCAGAGGCGGCTCGTCATATAAATGATTTTAACAAGATATAAGGAGGTGTTTTATGGAAAAAATTCTGATTCCGATCATTGTCGGCGTTGCGTCGTTGGCAATCGGAGCGTTGGTCGGCTTTCTGATCCGTAAAAAGATCGGTGAAGCAAAGATCGGTTCTGCCGAGCTTGAGGCAAAGCGCATTTTGGAGGAAGGTTCCAAGAATGCGGATGCCAAGAAGAAGGAAGCTATTCTGGAGGCAAAGGAAGAAACCCTGCGCCTGCGGAATGAAGCCGAACGCGAAATGAAGGAGCGTCGTTCTGAAATCTCCAGACAGGAGCGCAGATTGACTCAAAAAGAGGAAAATCTGGATAAGAAGACCGAGGCTTTGGAACGCAAAAACGAGCAGCTCGATGAGAAGCTCAAGGCAAACGACACGGTTCGTGAGCAGTTGAACCTGGTACTCACACAGCACCTGAAGAAGCTGGAGGAGATCTCCAACTACACGGTGGAAGAGGCAAAGGCGGAGCTTCTGTCGCGCATTGAGGCAGAGGTCACGCACGAGATGGCGCAAAAACTGGACGAGCTGGAAACACAGTTCAAGGAAGAAGCCGACGCGAAAGCGCGCAATCTTCTTGCATTGGCTATTCAGAGATGTGCCGCAGACCACGTAACCGAGTCCACCATATCGGTGGTAACCCTTCCCAACGAGGAAATGAAGGGACGCATCATCGGTCGTGAGGGAAGAAACATTCAAAAGCTTGAAACCTTGACGGGAGTTGAATTGATCATCGATGACACGCCCGAAGCGATCACGGTTTCCGGATTTGATCCGGTGCGCCGCGAGGTAGCAAGACTTGCGTTGGAAAAGTTGATTTCCGACGGACGCATCCATCCTGCTCGCATTGAGGAGATGGTGGACAAGGCGCGCCGTGAGGTTGACGCAGTCATTAAGCAGGCAGGCGAGCGCTCTACGTATGACGTGGGCGTTCACGGTATTCACCCCGAGCTTGTCAAGCTTCTCGGTCGCTTGCGTTACCGTACCAGCTATGGACAAAACGTATTGCAACACTCCATTGAGGTGGCATGGCTTGCGGGTATGATGGCAGATGAGCTTGGCGTAGACGGAAATCTGGCGCGCCGTGCAGGTCTGTTGCATGATATCGGTAAGGCGTTCCCGCAGGATATGGAAGGATCACACGTAGATCTGGGTGTTGATGCGGCAAGAAAGTACAAGGAAAACGCCGACGTGTTGCATGCCATTGAGGCGCACCACAACGACGTAGAGCCTAAAACCATCATCGCAATTCTGGTTCAGGCGGCAGACGCTGCAAGCGCGGCAAGACCGGGTGCCAGACGTGAGGATATGGAAAATTACATCAAGCGTCTGCAAAAGTTGGAGGAGATTGCCGTTGGCTTCCAGGGCGTGGAGAAGGCGTTTGCCATTCAGGCAGGCCGCGAGATCCGCGTAATGGTCAAGCCCGAGTTGGTCAACGACGACGGTATGAAGCTAATTGCACGCGAGATGGCAAAGAAGATCGAAGAAGAAGTGAAGTATCCCGGACAGATCAAACTGAATCTGATTCGTGAAACACGCGCGGTAGACTACGCAAAGTAATCGCGCTTGCCGACAACTGACTTTTTCCGAACGAGCGGAATTGATCATATATTTTGATATGATGAAACAGTCACCGAAGCATTTCGGTGTGTCGAATAGATTCTACTCATAAACGTTCAAAAGGGAGTACAAGCAAACCTGCTTGTGCTCCTTTTTCTTTGCCTTGCTCCGACGCGGAGCAATTTAATAAAATAAAAATATTTGTAAAAATCTCACAAAAAGACTTGTCATTTCATGCGGGGGGGGGGTATAATATCTAATATACTTATTTTGTTTGCACACCGTGCAGAAAGGACATCTTATGAAAATGAAAAAACAACAGGCGGCGCCACTCTCCCCCCGCGCAAATGCCGAAAGAAAATATGCAATTGCAAGAAGCTCTTTGATTTGGATATTGCTGTTGAGCGTTGTCAACGTCGTTGCCGTCCTGATGAACTCCGAGTACTATTTCCTATTCTCGGCATACGTTCCCTATCTTGTGGCGGCCCTTGGCGTCGGATTTGGGGCAGAGTTTGGAACAATCGTGACGGTAGTCATGGGTGCCATCAGCCTTGCATTGTTGCTTCCTTATCTGCTTTCTTGGATCTTCTCTAAAAAGAAGTACGGATGGTTGGTCGCTTCTTTGATTTGGTTTGTGCTTGATACCGTTTGTATGCTTCTGTTCCTGCTTCTGTTTGGAGATTTTACCTCGATTATCGACATTGCTTTCCATGCTTGGATCATCTGTGAAGCAGTGATTGGTATCAAAGCAGGCATTGCGCTCAAGACACTTCCGGAGGAAGAGCCGGAGCCGGCAGATATGAACGAGGTCACGGAGAAGAACGTTTGGGATGATCTCACACCTCCGGAGGCTTGACATTTTAGATGATAATCATAAGAGGTGCCTTACCGTGGGTAGGGCATCTCTTTTTGCATCTTGACAAAACTATTTTTTTGTGATACAATACAGTGTCCGGTTGGATAAAAAAGAAGCAAGCAATCGAGATAGGAGAAGTGACATGTTAAAAAAGAGCTTATCGATGGTCTTGGTTATTGTCATGGTACTTTCTTGTATGACGACAATTGCGATCCCCACGTTCGCAACGGAAGAAGAACCTACGGGTATCGGAATTACGTCCATATCGGAGATTACCGATATGAACGGGGATTATTATCTGATCGGGGATATCGGTTCTAAAGATGCCCCGAACACAGGTACTCTGTCCGGCACCTTTACGGGAAGTTTGGACGGCAATCACAAAACCGTCTATACGACGGTTCCGCTTTTCAATGCGCTCGGCACGGGAGCAGAGGTCAAGAATCTGACCACAGACGGCGCGTTGAGCACAAGCGGCGGTAGCTGCGGTGCGATTGCGGCAACGGCAAGAGGCGCGTTCAGTCTGATCAAGTGTACCAACAACGCCGATATTACCTATACGGTCAACTCTTCGGGTGTAAACGTTGGTGGCTTTGTCGGCTCCGTAACGGCGAGCGGTATTAGCATGACCGACTGTACGAACAACGGTGACCTTATTATGCCGACAAAGAACACGGCAGGTCAGGCGCGTGTGGGCGGCTTGATCGGTTATAACAATGCCTCGGCAACCAATCCCGTTTCCACGGCAACCTATACCAATTGTGTCAATTATGGAATGATCACCGATAACAGTAGCTTTTCCTTGATCGGCGGTTTGGTTGGATTTTACAACGGTAACGAGAACTACGTCTTCAATGCTTGCCAGAACTTCGGAGCGATTACCGGAGGAGAAGCGGGCGGCAAGATTGGCGGCTTGATCGGTGTCAGTGCGCAGAACAGAACGCATGAATATATTAACTGTCATAACAATGCCGTCATAACCGAGCAGAAAAATATAGTAGGCGGATTGGTTGGACAGGAGGGCGGCACCTGCACCTTCCGTGAGTGCACCAACAAGGGCGAGGTCAAAAAGAGGGCGCAATCGGCAGAGTCGGGGGCATCGATCGGCGGTATCGTCGCTTATGCTTCCAATGCCGTCGCTCACACTTACGTTGATTGCGTCAACGAAGCCGACCTTACGGGTGCTTTCATTGTTGGCGGTATCGTAGGTGACGACCGCGGTGCGCTTACCATCAAGGAATGTCGCAATAAGGGCACGATCACGGGACCGCAAGGTAGTACGATTTTGGCATACATGGGCGGTTTGGTCGGACAACAGAACGGTGCGTTTCCGATGTTTATCGAAAACAGTGGCAATGAGGGAACGATTGAGATCACCACTACCAACGGTACAAAGCTTGCGGGCGGTATCATCGGAAGATCGGAAAACGCAACCGATCGAACCTTTATTAACTGCACGAACAGTGGAGGCATTAGTGTCAACAGTGGAGGAAAGGTAGGCGGCTTGGCAGGTTGCATCGGCAACGCGAGCACCGGTACAAGTACCTTTATCGGATGCGTCAACAGTGGCGATATTTTCTCTTACATCTACGCGGGCGGTATGGTCGGAAACGAAAGAGGAACCATCAAGTTCATCTCTTGTATCAACAATGCTACCATGAATATTCCCGCCACCGCTACTGCAAACGATACCTTTGCTGCCGGCATGGTTGGCATTGCTCCGGGAAGCGTTACGGCGTATTCCTGTTTCAATTACGGAAGGTTGACCAACGGTCGCCATTCCCAAAACGTTGCGGATATCGCAAAGACGGTGCTCAACGCACAATATTGTGAGTCTGCCGAGGTTGACGTAATGACTTTGGAGTTTGAGGGCGTTCAACGTTCTGTTCCGGTCGAGAACGAAACCTCGTACAGCATTCGTTTTATCGCATCAGTATCGAACACTTGGAAATATTCCTCTACGGGCTTTCTTGTTTACCGAGCTACTTCGGGTAGCTCTTCGGCAGGGCTTCAGACACTTGAAACCGACACCGTATACGCCAAGCTCATTGAGGTCACCGAGGACGGAGAAAAAGAAATTTACCCCGCCGAAAAGGGAAAATATTTTTCCGCGCTCGCAGTTACCGATATTCCCGTTCAGGGAAGCTATTCGTTTATCGTCGTTCCCTTTATGATCTTGCGTGAAAGCGGCGCCGTGGTATATGCGGATGCCTGCACAACGGTCGTGACCGACGGAGAGATTCGCGCTTGTTACAATCTCCCGGCGGCGGCAGACATGGATCTTGCCGATAAAAATATTACCCTTGCCGGAAACGACCTCTCCGATTATACCATCGTCTACGAAACCGAAAGAGACGGTTACGCGGAGATCGCCAATCAGCTTCGCAACTCGTTGCTTGCAATGGGCTATAGCCTGCGCGTCGCCGCAGATACCGCCCTGCCTTACGTCAATGGCGCAAAGGAGATCCTGGTTGGTAATACTAACAGAAGCGCATCTCAAGCACTTTACGCAGTGCAACCGGATCTGATGACCTATTCGGTTGTCATTGGCGAAACCTACCTGCAATTGGTCAGTGGAGGCCCTTATTCCGCAAGCGTATGTGCCGACGAACTGTGTTCCAAGTTTATTATAACAAGCAATAAGGCGTTCAAGAGCGGAGAGCTTTTGAAGGGGGACATCAATCTTGACAACAGTGATTTGGCAACCGAGGCAGACCTGCGCATTATGACCGCCAACGTTCTTGCGGCACGTTGGGCAACCACTTACAATAATTGTCCTCCCGTTGTGCAGCGTGCGGAGATTTTTGCCGCGTCGCTTGTTTCCGGCAGGCCCGACGTCATCGGCGTTCAGGAATCCGACAACGAGTGGATCAAGATCCTTCCGTATTACCTTGCCGTTATCAAAGAAAAGTACGGTATGGAGTACGAGTGGATTTTTGAGGATTGGAAGAGCGATTTGCAAACCTTTGTGAGCGAAGGTCAGACCTTGACGACAATGATCTATCGAAGCGATAAATACACTCTTGAGGATAGCGGTATTCAGAACATCGACGGTTGGAATAAAAAAGAGTATAATCTTCGTTTGTTGGAATGGGGACTCTTCAGTGAAAAGCAGAATCCCGCACATCGATTTATCGTTTGCAACACACATTGGAGCCTGTCAACCGAATCTGCGGCATGGCAAGCACAGAGCGTGCAGTTGAGCATCGATACCATCAGATCGTTGCAAGACAAATATTCAAACGTTCCGATCTTCCAGACGGGAGATTACAATTCGACCAACGATCAGGGTAGTCTTTATACGAAATTCCTTGCCGAATCGGGTGCGTTTGACGCAATGCTTACGGCGGCGGAAAACGGCGTTCGCATCAACGATTGCGGCGGTTGCGCGGGCATCGGCGTATGGAGAGGTGCAAACTCCTCGTATATCGATCACATCGCTTGCGTTGGAAGCGGCATTCGGGTTTTGCGATATGAAACCTTGATCGGTAAGAACATTTATTGCTCCGATCACCTGCCGCAGATTGCCGATTTTGATCTCTGGTAATCAACCCGGCAAATGATACAAACCGACAAAGGAGAACCCAAAAGATGAAACAATACAACGTTCCAAAGATTGAGGTATTCACACTTTCCGATAGGGATGACGTTATCAGAACGTCGGGACTGACACTGAAAAACGCAGGTCAGGGCGGATCCCTTTCCATGAATGATTTTGAATCGATCTGAACAACGGCAAACCGTCGCACCGCAAACCGGTGCCACGGTTTCTTTGTTTGTTTCTGTGCCATAAAAATACTTGTTTTTTTAGGTGAAACAGATTGACAAAAAATCTGTTTATGATATAATTAACGTAACCCCATAAAATATAGGAGGGAAGGTTGTATGATAGAATTTTTGTATCATCAGGATCCTGAACAGTTGCACGTTGGTTGTGAAAAGCCACACGCATATTTTATCCCCTATGGAAGCCGTGCCGCGGCAAAAACCGCCAACCGTGCCTCAAGCAATCGCTTTTTGACGTTGTGCGGAGAGTGGGATTTCCGCTATTATTCTTCTGTTCGAAAGGTTGAGGATTTCACCGCAGACGGATGGAGAGGTGAGGGCTTTGACCGCTTGAACGTGCCGATGAGTTGGCAGTTGGCGCGCGGCAGAGGCTATGACACCGCGCACTATACCAATGTCAACTATCCCTTCCCGGTTGATCCCCCTTTTGTGCCGGATGACATTCCGTGCGGACTCTATACCAGAAGCTTTGAGATCGACGGCGCAACGCTTGCCGAGCGCGACGTGAAGCTCGTGTTCGAAGGCGTGGATTCCTGTTTCTATCTTTATATCAACGACCGATTTGTAGGATACAGTCAGGTCAGTCACATGACTTCCGAGTTTACGGTAAATCCCTATTTGAAGGCGGGTACGAACCGTATTAAGGTTTTGGTTCTGAAATGGTGCGACGGTTCTTATCTGGAGGACCAGGACAAGATCCGCTTGTCGGGTATCTTCCGCGAGGTCTATTTGCTTTTGCGCGATCGCGTACATCTGACCGACCTGTTTGTCAAAACACAACTGACCGACGATTTTTCGGCGGCAACTCTTTCGGTGGAATTGGAAACCAATGGGGCAACCGACATCGCGTATGAGTTGATCTCTCCCGAAGGTGTCGGTATTGCGGTGGGTAAGGTTTTTGCAGATCGTTCAAAGACTTTGACGGTTGACGTTGCGCACCCCATGCTTTGGAACGACGAAACGCCCTATCTGTATGAGCTTTATCTGACCGTTGGCGACGAGCATATCCGACAGGAGGTCGGCTTCCGTTGCTTTGAGATTCGCGGAAAGGTCATCTACGTCAATGGCAAAAAGGTAAAGGGCAAGGGTGTTAACCGACACGATAGTCACCCCAAGCTTGGCGCGGCTACGCCGATGGATCATATGTTGCGTGACCTGTATATTTTAAAGGCGCACAACGTCAATATGATCCGCACCAGTCACTACCCCAATGATCCCCGCTTTTTGGAGCTTTGCGACCGTCTGGGCTTTTACGTTTGCGATGAGGCGGACATTGAAACCCACGGTATGAACGTCCTGAAAAACGAAAAGGGCGAAACACGTTGGCATGATCTGACCGACAGTCCCTTGTGGGGTCGGGCGTATCTCGACCGTGCGGAGCGCATGATGGAGCGTGATAAGAACCGTGCCTGCGTGTTGATGTGGTCGGTTGGAAATGAAAGCGGAACGGGACTCAATCACCGTTTGATGAGCGAGTATTTCCATAGTCGCATTCCCGGTTGCATCGTGCATTGCGAGGATGCGTCGCGCCAACGCGCAAAGTATGCCAATGCAGAGAAGCTTGAGGAACGCAGAATGATCGATGCCGATTATTTCGACGTGCAGAGCCGTATGTATCCCACGGTTGACGACGTTCTGCGGATGTATATCATGAATAAGCAGTGCCAAAAGCCCTTCTTCCTTTGCGAGTATAGCCATGCGATGGGCAACGGCCCCGGAGATCTGGAGGAATATTGGCAGGCAATTTATCGACACGATGCATTTTTCGGAGGATGCGTTTGGGAAATGTTGGATCACTCGGTGGATATCGGAACTCCCGAAAAGCCGGCTTACGTCTACGGCGGCGATTTCGGTAACGTTCCCAACGACGGCAACTTCTGCGTAGACGGTCTTCTGTATCCCGATCGCCGTCCGCATAGCGGTATGTTGGAGTATAAGCAGGTTCTGCGCCCTTGCCGCCTGACAGCGTCCGAGCTTGAAAAAGGCAAGATCACGTTGCGCAATATGCGCTATTTCACCGCGCTTTCGGATCTGGATCTCGTTTGGGAGATCGAGCGAAACGGTAGGGTGATCCGTGAGGGAAGAATCACAGGCTTGAACGTCGCGCCCCAAAGAAGCCGCACCTACACGTTGGATCTGGGTGACGTGAGGGCATTGGACGGCTACTGCTACCTCAATCTGTATTTTCGTTCCAATCGCTCACAACCGTGGGCGGCAACCGGTCATGAGGTCGGCTTTGAGCAGATCGAGATCAAGACCGAGCCGGTGGCGCGTGTGTCTGAATCGGCAATTGCCACCCGACTTTCCACGGATGCCGACGCCAATGCCATCCGCGTGACTGACGGACAGACAACCTATGAGTTTGATCGTGTCAAGGGTGCCTTGACGGGAATGACGAGCGATGGCAAGCAACTTTTGTCGTCCCCCGTTATCCCCACGGTGTGGAGAGCGCCCATCGATAACGACCGCGTTCATAAGGCGGATTGGTATCGTGCACTGTACAACCGTTTGTACGTCAAGTGTTACGCTTGTGAGATCGTCGAGGAAAGCGAGAACGCCGTTTGCATCGAGGCACGGATCTCGCTTGGAGGAGATTGTAGGGCACCCGTTCTGCACGCCACCGTTGTATACCGCATCGAGTGTGGAGAGGGCGTCACGGTAAGCACCGACGTCAAGCGCGCGCACGACGCTCCCTTCTTGCCGAGATTTGGGTTTGTCTTCCGGATGCCTGCCGAAAACGAAAAGCTTTCTTATTTCGGCAGAGGCCCGCAGGAGTCCTACCGCGATAAGAGGCAGGCATCACGCGTTGGTCTGTTCTCAACTACCGTTACCGAGCACTTCGAGCATTACGTCCGTCCGCAGGAGAATATGGCGCACGTCGATACCCGTTGGGTGGAGGTTGGAAACGAAGCGGGACAGGGACTTCTGATCACCAATACCGACGGAACACCCACGTTCAGTTTCAACTGTTCGCACTATAGTGCAGAGCAACTGACGGCAACCGCGCACGACTATGAGTTAAAGCCATTGGAGGAAACGGTCGTACACGTCGATTATGATCAATCTTGTATCGGATCGGCTTCCTGCGGCCCCAAACTGACACCCGAAAAGCAACTTTCGGCAAGGGAATTCTCCTTCTCGTTTCGTTTGCTTCCCGTCTTTACCAATAATGTGCTCCCCTTTGAGAAGATCAGATAATCAAAAAAGATCGCCACGGACCCTTTTGGGTGCCGTGGCGATCGGTTTCTGTAGCGATAACGTCAAATTCGTCTGACGGGGCAATCAAGCGGATTGCCGTCGCGGTAGGCGGCAATCACGCGATCGACCTGTCGGGGGGACTCGACCGAGAAGATAAAATGCCAAGCGTTTGCTCCGGCGCGCAGAAGCGCATCGGTACGGTCGGACATACCCGTCGGCAAACTGTTGAAGATAACGTTCCGATGCTCCCATTCGCGCAGGATCGGGAACTCAATTCCGCGACGGTCACGCAGAATGACGTTGTTCTTTTCGCAACTTTGGCAGTCGGCAATTTCTCGGATCGCGCATTTTTCAAGCGTCATCAAAGGGAGTCTGCCGTAAACGATGGCGGCGGTGTTGCCTCCTACGTCGCGTATTTGCGGAAGCGTCAGTTCGGGGGATAGAATGGCTTCGGTTATGCCAAGCTCTTCCAGACGTGCCACACTTTCGGCATTGGTGATATTCAATCGGTAATCGCCGATCGGGATCAGTCCCGCCGTTCGGGCAAGTGCGATATGACCGAGATTGCCGACCAAAGCATATTTCGCGCCGCGAGAGGCGGCATCGCGAAGCATCTGTAAAACGCGATCCTCGTCGCCGTCAAAGATGACGGGTGGCAAAATCACACCGTTTGCCGCTTCGGTATATCGGTGCAGAGGCAGATAGATGCGGTCAAAATATTGTTTGGCATCGGAGGAGATCTGATCGGGCAGATAAAAACGCGCGGTGCGGGAGGCGATCCTTGTATGAGCGGGGCGGTTTTGCCGTTTCGGACGTTCGGTGATTTCATTGGGTGCGAGCACATCCTCCAACGCTTGCAAAGCACGGCGGCGAAGATCGTTAAGACGAGATACGGGTAGCATCAAGCCGTCGTCAAGCGCCAGTGAAAAGTCGCTCACCTCGTATGGTGTTCCGCCAAACTTGGAGAGGCTTTTTTCAACGGCATCGCGCGTCAGAGGCGCGTTGATGGCTTGCAGAGGCACGTCGCCGTTTACGGTGACGTGGTGCGTACCGTCGGAAAGCGAAAGCGCGCAAGGCTCGTTTGCGCGAAGCGAAGCGGTGACACTGATCGGGACGCGGCGCGTAATGCCGACAAAGGGTTGTGCGGCACGGGAAAGCGACTTGTCGGTGTCGGAGCGGATGCCGAGCATACCGTGTCCGATTGAGCGCGTAAAGTAGGCGTCGGTAAAGCCGCCGCGCGAGAAGGCATCGGCAAGCGCCTGCATTTCTGCGGGAGTGGCGCCGCGTCGTTCGTCCAACAAGCGACGCCAGATGCGTGCCGTGTCGCGAACGTATTCGGGCGACTTCATGCGACCCTCGATTTTCAAGGAGGAGATACCGATATCGATCAATTCGGGAACCCGTTTCGCAAGCGACAGATCCTTGAGCGAGAGCGGATATTGAGATTTGGAGTGCTTGCAGGAAGCACAGGAAAAGGGCAGACGGCAGGGTTGGGCGCATTCGCCGCGGTTTCCGCTTCGTCCGCCAACCACAGAGGA
The DNA here is from genome assembly GCA_045644105.1 of Eubacteriales bacterium. GTDB lineage: Bacteria > Bacillota > Clostridia > Oscillospirales > CAG-272 > UMGS1865. Next base: position 20,337 of record JAZRGI010000091.1, read on the forward strand.
GAACAGACATTGCCCCGAGTGACTGACGCAGAGCGCGCCGTGAATAAAGGCTTCCACCTCTATGCCGCTTTCTTCAACGATGCGGCGCATATCCTCTGCAGAGGTTTCGCGCGCGATGACCATGCGAGAAAAACCAAGCTCCCGCAATTGCTTGCCGGCGGCGGCACTGTGTGAGGACATCTGCGTGCTTGCGTGCAGCTCGGCATCGGGAAAGACACGGTGGAGCAGAGCGGCACCGCCAAGATCGGCAACGATCAATGCGTCAACCCCTGCTTGCAGTGCTTCGCGCGCGGCATCCACGTAAGCCGACAACTCGCGGTCGTGGACAAGCGTGTTCAGGGTAAGGTAAACCTTGACACCGTAGCTATGTGCGCGCAAAACGGCGGAGCGCAACGCGTCCCCGCCGAAATTTTTTGCATTCATGCGCGCGTTGAATAACGCGCCGCCAAGATAGACGGCGTCTGCTCCGCCCTCAATTGCCGCGTCCAATGCTTCGGGCGATCCGGCAGGGCAGAGAAGTTCCGGTAGCTTTTTCATGCGATTACCGTCAAATATCGCTGAAAGTCAGAAGATCAAACATACTGCCCACGCGGTTCTTGTTGGCGGGCTTCTGTGCCTTCGCATCCTTTTTGGGCGCTTCGGGTGCAGGCTCTTCGGTAGTTTGTGCAGCGGAGGGCAGGGGTGCCGAGGGTTGCACGGGAATATCGTCAAACGCCGAAAGTTGAGCAACTTCCTCGTCTTCGGCTTTCTTTACGGGTGCCTTGGGGATGTAATTGGTTTTTTCGGTCTGCGTGGGTTGAGGGGTAGCGGTCAATGCCGCGCGGTCAAGGATCGAGCGCATTACGGCGGCATCCTTGCGCAGATTGTCAAGCTCTTCCTGCATACTCTCGATGGTTCTCTTTAGCTTTTCGTTTTCCCCTGCAAAGCGGAAGGCATCACTTTCCACCTTCTTGAATGCCTCCTGCATCGAAAGACGCTCGGAGCAATAGGAAAGAGCGCAAAGAACCGCCGCCTCGTTTTTGGTACAACGAGGGCTTTTGAGATTAATATCTCTCATGCGACGGTCAAGCATTCCGACGATGTTTTCAACCTCATCGGGGGAAGCGTCACTGATGATGTTCAGTTCCATGTCGGCTACGGTAACGGTATACTTCTGTTTCATATCGTTCAAGACTCCTTTCATTCATCCGCGGCAGGTACACCGACGGGGATGAATTTGCGTAATTTCTCGGGAACTACGCAACGTATAATTATCCAAGTACTATTATACAATAAAAAAATGTAAATGAAAAGGGCTTTTTAAAAAATTTTTCGAGAAAAACAGAAAATATTTCAAAATCATTTGCACAAAAAGCCGACAACGTCAAAAAAACAAGCCTTGCGACAAAAAACAAAGAAAAAAACCGCTCCGAGTATCGGAGCGGTTCGGGCAATGCTTTTTCAAATAGCCTCCCAAAAGGGAGTTGACGGATAAAAATCAACTAAGAGAGTAGTAAACGTTTTTTTCTTCCGTATTTGTGACGATCAACAGATAAGCACCGCTTCCGTAATCCTGAAGGTGATTTGTCAGGGAACCGGCGATCGCACCGATATCCGTTCCGGCATCGTTATAGACGGTCCATACGCCATTTTTCAGGATCAGCAGGAAATTGTACTGGATTCTGAAGTTTTCGGGTTCCCCGTCGGTCAGAACGATCGGCTCGGTACCGCCCGTATAGAGCAGATATCTGCCGTCGTTATCCTTCAGCAAAAAGGCGTTTCCAACGGTTTGTACAAAGGTTACTTGACTGTAGTCGTAAAGCAGATTTAAGGAAGAATCGTAAATCTTTTCGTTGATGCGGAAATAGCTTCCGTTTCTTGCCGCCGACGTAACGTCGCCCAGAATCTTGCCGTCCTCGTTGACAAGGTAGGAATTCGTTGCAGTATCCACGATCCAACGGTTTTGCGCGATCAGTTCGATTTCCGTAATCGTCTGTCCGTTCAACAGACTCAACTCGGAAATTTCGCCCTTGTTGTTGATGCTTACAACGCACATGGCAGAAAGCCTTTGATTCTCAATGCGCCAGCCGTTGCCCAAAATGGGATACTTTTTCGCATTCAGTCCCTCATTGTCGGACGTTTGCGCAATGTTTTCGGCACCCGCAAAGATATAATTGCAATCAATCGTTTTTGCGGTTTCTTTTTTGATGTTGATAATTTGCGTGACAAGAATGAATTTTTCACCTTCGCTGATATAGGCATAGTCGTCGGAATAGGGGTCTGCCGCGTAGGAATATTGGATAAAGATGTTTCCGTTTTCAAGCGGAACAAAGCAAAGTTCCTCACCGTCATCCTCCAGGTGAATGGGGAAGTGGTAGGTTCCGATTCGCTCCAAATTGCTGTCATAAGCGGTTACGTAGGTATCTTCTATTTCGTAATACGTATCGCCTTTTTTATAAAGGGAAGAGGGA
>JAZRGI010000092.1:0-4054 GCA_045644105.1 Eubacteriales bacterium
AAGATCTCCAAAAAAATATTGCACAACACCGATGACAGAACAGAGGGTTGCCGAAAGCATTGCGGCAAAAAAGATTCTGCGTCGCCAGCGTTTCTGTCCCATGAGATTGCGGACGGGAAACCAGAACATGACCGCAACAAAACGTCCGATGCCCGCAATGATCCCCTCTCTTCCGCCGGCTCCGCAAAAAGCCGCAAAAAGATAGCACAATGCAAACAAAAGCACAAAAATATCCACTGCGCCAAAGTTGAACACGCGTCTTCCGACCAAAGCCTTTGCAAAATAAGAAAGCTCGGTCAAAAGTGCGAGCGCGATCAAAAGCGCCGTCGGATTGGGCAAAATCTGCACCAACGGAAAGCCGGCGACGATGCAAAGAATGCCAACTTCCGGCATCTGTCTGACCGTCAACAGAAACACCGCCGCGGCAAGAAGCAAAAGAATTCCACGCGCCGACCACACCACGGTAAGCGCTCCGAGCGTAAAAGAAGCAAGCAGAACACCGATCTTGCGCAGTTCCCGACGTTCACCTCTCGCCTGTTTTGCCGTCATTTGCGCATAAGCAATCTCTCGTTGCCACCCTCCGAGAAAAAGGCTTTCCCCCATTGCCTGCCAAAGAGAGCTTCGGACGGCACGGGCAGGCAGGGTAACAACGACGGTGCCGAGCGCAAACAAGAGCTCCTCACGTCCCAAAGGCGTGCCGAGCAGAAGCCAACGAAACACCGGTGCGGAAAGAACAAAACCGCAAAAGAAAAGCGCATAAAGCGGAAGCGGCGCATGAAAAGCCGATTGCACCGCCCCCTCTACCCTGTGCTTGATCAGGCTTTCCTCAACGCCTTTGCGCAATCGTTCCCTTGCAAAGAAGCGGTCGCCGTTCCGCCACCGCTCGGATGGCGCGCTCCGACACAGACGTCCCTCCCGAAAGGCAGACTCGCATTTTGGATAAACGCCTCGCACACCGCGAAGAATGACGCTCTTCCGTGCAGCGCATCGAATGCCGTCTGCCAGACGCCGCAACTCTATAATAATCCAACCTTTCAACAAAAAACGACCTCCCTTCATAACCGAATATGTAAGGAGGTCGTCAAACCTTTTGATTCACTTTTTGCGCTTTTTACCGCGTTTCAGGGGTGTTTTTCTTGTTTCAAGAGATCGGGGCGGAGTGATTTTGTCATCTCGAGCGCCTGCTCGTCACGCCAACGGTCGATATTGGCGTGGTGTCCCGAAATCAGAACGTCGGGCACCTTGACGCCGTGAAATTCATAGGGGCGCGTATATTGCGGATACTCCAACAATCCCGACGAAATGCTTTCCTTTTCGTGGCATTCGGCATCCGAAAGCACGCCGTCAACAAGCCTTGCAACACAGTCGGTCAGAATACACGCGGGGATCTCACCGCCGGTCAGAACGAAATCTCCGATCGAGATCTCCTCGTCCACGATCTCATCGACAATGCGACGGTCAACTCCCTCGTAATGACCGCAAAGCAGGATCAGATTATCATACTCGCGCGCAAGCTCTGCCGCCTTTTCCTGGTTGAGTACCTTGCCCGTTGGAGAAAGATAGATGACGCGACGGCGCGTGGGCATAACGCCCTCCTCCTCCTGCTTTTGCAGAACACCGCAATAGCAGTTGTAGATGGGAGGCGCCATCATCAACATTCCCTTTCCGCCGCCGTACGGGGTATCGTCCACGCGGCGGTGTTTATCCTCACTGTAGTCGCGGATGTTGTGCATACGCACCGCGATCGCGCCACTTTTCTGCGCCCTGCCGATGATGCTCTCGCCAAGCACAGTGTCGACAAGATCGGGAAAAAGCGTCATAATATCAAAGCGCATCATACGTTCTCGGCACCTCCGTCCAAGAGTCCCGGAATCGGACTGACGTAAACGGCATCGTCGGGATCGATCTTACTGACCAAAGGCTTGACGGCGGGTACCAAAAACTCGCCGTTTTCGGTGCGGATCACATAAAGATCGCGTGCGCCGTTGGTATTGACGTCGACCAACGTACCGATTACATCCCCCGTGTCGGCGTTTTTGACCGGAAGTCCGATCAGATCAACGATAAAGTGATCGCCCTCCTCCAGGGGAAGCTCGCTTCTTGCCGCGTAAACCACCGTACCGCGCAAAGCGTTTGCCGCCTCCTCCGTGGTAATTCCTTCGAGATCCGCCAAAACGAACTGACGGAATACCGAAGCGCGCAACACACGGCGCGGTTGATATTCCTTTCCCTTCAAAAACCAGAATGTTTCCAGCTCGGCAAGAATCTCGGGGCAATCGCACCATGACTCCAACTTAACAGTGCCTCGAAAACCGTGCGTATTGATAATTTTTCCGCATTCAAGATAGGCTTGCTTCATACAATCGGTCCTTCCCTTTTCTTACTTTGGCAATAGTATACCATAAAAAAATGAAAAAAGCAAGAACCCAACGTTTTTTCTTTGCAAAAATAAAATGCGCATTGACAAAAATATTTACAATTTAGGTCTTGTATATTCGCGGAAAATTGATTACAATATGTGTATCATTTGAAACGGAGGAAAAAAGATGTATTTTTCGACTTATCTCGCGGCATTCGCAGGTGAATCCGGCAGCTCTCTGTTGATGGTTGGTATGCTTGCCGTCACCTTTGGTGTATTCTATTTCTTCGGCATCCGTCCGCAAAAGAAGCAGGAGCGCGAAAATAACGCCATGCGCAACAACCTGACCGTAGGCGACGAGATCACCACCATTGGCGGTATCATCGGCAAGGTAGTAAGCATCAAGGAAGAAACCTGTGTCATTGAAACGACGCACGAGCGCACCAAGATCCGCATTCTCAAGTCTGCCATCAGTCGCGTTGACGTTAAGGCAGAAGACGCAGACAACTGATCAATCAAAAAGAATAAAAAAGCTTCCGCTTGCATATGCTTGAACAGCATTACATCCGGAGGCTTTTTTATGAAACAATCATCCAAGAAAAGAAGCGGCGCACCGCGAACCGTCGGGCGCACAGGTTTTGAGCAAAGCAACGCCCCGCTACCTCTGTTATCTGCCGTTAAGGCATTGGCAATCGATCTTGGCATATCGCTCATTCTTCTGCTTTCGGCAACGTTGGCGGCTTATTTCGCTCCCGATCCCAACCGTCTTATCCTGCCGCTCGGTCTTTCGATTTCGGCTCTTTCGGCATTTTTGGGCGGTTATCTGACACTGATCCTTCACCGTCGACAGGCACTTATCTGCGGGCTTTGCTTTGCGTTTTTGCTGACGTTGGTGTCCCTGCCGCTCACGCTTTTGCTCTCGGCATACGGCGTTGCCTATCCGCTCTTTTTGACCTGCACGATGCGCACCTCTCTCTTTTTGCTCTCTGTTGCGGGCGCATTTTGTGCCCTGCACCGCATGGAACGAATTCCGAAAAAGAAGCGGCGCAAGCACGCATAGGATAAAAGCGCGCTTCACGAAAGCATCGTTTTTTTAAGGACAATCAAAAGAAAAAAATCTCTCTTGACAAAGAGGCGCACTTGTGCTAACATATATTTGATTTCAAAAATCGGAGGTTATTATGACAACCGAAATCGTAGCACAAGTCATCGGCATTGGCGGTATGGTGGCAAATATCTGGTCGTATCAACAAAAAAGCAAGACAGGCGTCATCGTACTTCAGTTTGTGGGGGCGTCGCTTTTTACGCTCAATTTTTTACTTCTCGGTGCGATCACAGGCGCGATGCTCAACGTAATAAACATCTTACTTTCAATCGTTTTTTTGCTCAAGGATAAGGTAAAAGCCGATCACATCGCATGGGCGATTTTGTTTTTTGGGGCATATACCGCGGCGTACGTTATGACCTTTACGGTGTTTGAAGTAGAGCCGATAGCAGCAAATTTTGTAAGAGAGGCATTTCCCCTTCTCGGCACTTACTTAACGGTCATCAGTTATCGCAAAAAGAATGCCGCCGCGATACGGAAGCTCGGTCTGATCCGCTCGCCTGCGTGGTTGATCTACGATGCGCTCGTTTTCTCGATCGGAGGCGTCATTTGCGAGGTCATCAGTCTTGTTTCAATTATTACGGGAATCA
>JAZRGI010000093.1:0-2133 GCA_045644105.1 Eubacteriales bacterium
GGAAGGACGCATAAAAATCCAACCGCTCACCGAGGAGGAGCGCAAAAAAATATACTTTGAATGTGATATGCCTCTCGGCGTACACGCACCGAAGGTATTTGCCTTTGACGGCGACGTGATAAACGTATAATGCGCGTTCCAACAGCAGTATACATAATAAAAAATCACAATTACAGTGATGCTCAAAAAAGGACAGAGAAGTCCTGAAATGAACCGCAGGGGTTCACTTCACATTCTCTGTCCTTTGTCTGTTCATAAAGGGGGCGTATTCTCGTGAGGATCATTTCTGTTCCATTATCCAGCCGAAATCTCCGTGGTAGATCATCTGTTTCGTCATACCGCCGTCAATGCAGATATTCTCACCGGTAATAAAGCCCGCCATATCCGAGCAAAGATAAAGCACCATGCTTGCAATATCGTCGGGGTTCCCTACCCTGCCCACCGGTTGTTGCGCCGCATCGGCACCCTCATAGACGGTGTATGCGTTATCGATCCATCCGGGAGAGATCGAATTGACGCGCACTCGTCCCGCAAGACTGACTGCCATGGCGTGTGTCAGTGCCGCAATGCCGCCCTTTGCCGCCGTGTAGCTCTCGGTCTGCGGTTGGCTCATCCGGTCGCGCGAGGACGAAATATTGACGATGCTTGCCCCCTTTTCAAAATGAGGTGCAAACAACTTAGAAAGATAAAAGGGTGCGGTCACGCCGACGCGCAGGGCGTACTCGAAATCCTCATAGCTTGCCTTCTCCAAGCCGCAGGATTTGGGCGCGGCGTTGTTGATCAGACAGTCCACCCGACCATAGTCGGCAATCACACGTTCCGCAAATCGTTCCAGAGTCGCTCGATCGGCAAGATCTCCCACAAAATAATCGTTTTCCAAAAGATCGATCACGCAAACCCTTGCGCCTGCCTCCTCAAAGCAACGGCAAATACACTTGCCGATCCCCCTTGCTCCGCCCGTAACGACAACAACCTTATCCTTAAAATCAAACATACGATTCTCCCTTTCCAATGGCATTATCATGCAACGGCGGCAATGCACCGGCGCCTCTGTCTTCATTATACGATATATTCCGCCGTTTATCAAGTCCATTTTTATTTTTGCCTGATTATTTTCTCATCCCCCTTGACATTCCGCCTCTTTATGATATAATAAACCTAACGAACGCGGTTCGATGCAATCGCAGCAAGGAGGGACTATTATGACCAAACTGATATTCAGTTTTGATACCGAGGACTACGTCAATCCGATCGGAGCCGACGGCATTGTCGACGTTGCCGAGATGTTGGAGGAACAGGGATATAAGGGTTGCTTTCAAGTGGTGGCACTCCTTGCAGAAGCCCTCCAAAAGTGGGGGCGACAGGATATTATCGACCGTCTGAAGGCGCACCACGAGGTAGACTATCACTCCTACGCGCACTCTATGCACCCAACCATTAACGAATATACTGACCTTTGCGATTTTGATGCGGCACTGAATGAATTTTTCAGACGCGAGAAAAAGGGCTACGCCATTGTAGAGGAGATCTTCGGACAAAAGGGCTTTGCCGCAGTCACCCCTCCCGGCAGCTCCACAAGCTACGTCGCGCACTACGGATTCGCCGATATGGGGATCCCGATCTACACCGTAACCCCCACCACCGACCGCAAAAAGAACCGCCCCGTCGGTGCCTGCAATATCAATTGCATCGCCTATAACCGTTGCCTTGACAAATATCTGATGAAGGCTACCGAGGACGACCTGCGCCGCGCGCTTGACGAAGCGGCAGAAAAGGATATTTACGTTTTCTATCACCACCCGCAAATGCATATGGTAGATCGCTTCTGCGATGAATTGAACTTCAACGGCAAGAACCTGCCGCAGGACGAGTGGATCCTCAGTAATCCCTTACCAAAAGAAGACAGAGGGCGCTTTTGCGCCAACTTCCGCCGCCTGCTTGCTATGATCAAGGAGGATCCTCGGTTTGAGGTGAGCACCTTTGGAGAAATTGCCGCTACACTCCCCACCGAGCGTAAAGTGTTGCGCAAGCAGATCCCTCAGATCGCATCGGCGCTAACCGAGGCGTGGTTTCCGCTTACCGCTCCCGAAAGCATAAGTCTGTGCGACTGTATGCTTGCCTGCCGCGACTTTC
>JAZRGI010000094.1:0-14300 GCA_045644105.1 Eubacteriales bacterium
CTTCGGATCGGCGTTGATGTCATACTCCTCTAAAAGCACGGTTCCTTCCGTGGGAACGGAAAGCCCGTTGAGAAGCTGCATCATCGTAGACTTTCCCGAGCCTGTATGACCGATAACACCGGTGATACATCCCTCGCGGATGCCAACCGATACGTCATCCAACGCCTTGTGCTCAAAAGGTGTCCCCTTCCCGTATATATAACTGACGTGATCAAGATAAATTTTGTACATTTTTGCTCCTGATTATAAGCTTATTCACCTACACCGATATTGCAAAGTTGCAAATCGGTACGGGCATTTATGTCTTGCAACGTTTTTCAAATGCCGCAAGGATCATGTCGGCGCAACCGTCGATATCAGAGATCTTACTTCCCTCAAGCGGAATTCCAAACGCACGCAGATCGTGTACCAACGACGCGCATTGAGGAACCTCTAATCCAACGTTTTGCAGAATATCACGGTGCGAAAAGACTTCGTCCGGAGTTCCGTCCATCAATAGCTTTCCGTCGTTGATGATCAGAACGCGATCCGCCAACGCCGCTTCATTCATATAGTGCGTAATATTCAGAACCGTAATTCCATGCTCACGGTTGAGCATACGAATGGTATTCAAGACATCCTGTCTTCCGGTTGGATCAAGCATTGCGGTAGACTCGTCAAAAATAATGCATTTCGGCATCATCGCAATGATCCCCGCAATGGCAACGCGTTGCTTCTGTCCGCCCGAAAGACGATGCGGCTCGTGATGTGCGTAGGCACTCATTTCCACCGCTGCCAAAGCATCGTCAACACGGCGTCTGATCTCTTCCTGCGGAATACCGAGGTTTTCCGGCCCAAAAGCAACGTCCTCTTCGACGATGGTGGCAACCAACTGATTGTCGGGATTTTGAAAAACCATGCCAACCTTACGGCGCAGTCTTAAAATATCCTCGTCGCTCAATAGCCTTCCCGTCAGTTCTTCGCCGTCAATCACAAGCTTTCCGGAGGTAGGCTCAAGGATCAGGTTCAGAAGCTTGGCGAAAGTGGACTTTCCCGAGCCGTTATGCCCCAACACCGCAACGTACTCACCCTCGTGGATATCCACCGAAATACCGTTGAGTGCGGGAGATTCAAGCTTTCCCTCACTGTCGGTATAGGAAAAGCACAAATTTTCTGTGTGAATATAAGTGTTTGACAAGATAACGTATCCTTTCGTTAGACCGCCTTTATTTGGAGAACCAACGGGAGCTTGCGCCGCAAGGCAAAAAAGCCCCCGTCTGTGTTACACGCAGACCAAGTTCCCCGGACTCAATGCAGCCGCCAAAGCGGCTCTTTACCTTCAGTTCCAACAGATAGCTCATGGTCAGAGGTGAAAGTCCCGTGGTGTAGGAATTTACAAGGAAGAAGAGCGGATCGTCGGAAAGCAATTTGGATGCCAGAGTGATCAACTCATCGATGCTGTCTTCCAATTTCCACACCTCACCACCGGGGCCTCTGCCGTAGGAAGGAGGATCCATAATGATACCGTCATAATGATTGCCGCGGCGGATCTCTCGCTCAACAAACTTCTTGCAATCGTCCACAATATAACGGATCGGAGCATCGGAAAGACCGGAAAGTGCCGCATTTTCCTTTGCCTGTGCAACAATTCCTTTGGATGCGTCCACGTGTACGACCGATGCACCTGCCGCGGCAGCGGCAACGGTAGCGCCGCCGGTATAGGCGAAAAGATTCAAAACCTTGATCGGACGGTTTGCCGCCTTGATCAAGCCGGAAAACCAGTCCCAGTTTGCCGCTTGTTCCGGGAAAAGACCGGTGGGCTTAAAGCCCATGGGACGAAGCAGAAAGCGAAGATCACCGTATTCGATATTCCAGGATTCGGGCAATTTGTTTTTTACCCATGCGCCGCCACCAGTAGAAGAACGACGATAGATTCCGTCCGCGCGCTTCCACGCGGGGTGCTTTGCAACGTTCTTCCAGATGATCTGCGGATCGGGACGGATCAGAATATACTCTCCCCATCTCTCCAGACGCTCTCCGTCCGAGGTATCCAACAATTCATAATCTTTCCAATTTTCAGAAAACCACATTTTTATCTGTCCTTTCAATCGTTCGTCTTATTTGTTATAGTAATTTGCCAGACGCGATCCGCCACTGTGGGCGTGACAGATGGCAATCGCCAACGCATCCGCCGTATCGTCCGGTTTTGGAGGCTTCGCAAGCCCTAACAACATCGTCACCATCGTAATGACCTGCTTTTTTTCGGCGCGTCCGTATCCCACGACCGCCTGCTTGACCTGCAACGGTGTATATTCCTGAATTTCAAGTCCCGCCTGCATTGCGGCAAGCAAAATCACCCCGCGCGCCTCGGCAACGCGAATACCCGTGGTAACGTTGGTGTTAAAGAACAATTCCTCGATCGCCATCGCATCCGGACGATACTTTTGGATCAGTTCACAGATTCCTTCGTAAACCATCTTTAGCCGCTCCTCGGTTTTCAAACCGGCAGGCGTCTGCACGGAACCGTATGCAAGCGTGCGAAATCTCGTGTTTTTATATTCAACGATTCCCCATCCAACAATGGCTATGCCGGGATCGATTCCCAAAATGATCACGCCGTTTCTCCCTTCGGTCAAAAATATCCATCTTTTATTATACCACCAAAAAACCAATATGTCAAACGGATATTTGAATTTTTGGAAAATTCCGTTTAAAAATACAGAAATTCGGTTTACATAACGGTTTTTTTATGATATAATATCTTTATTAAAAATAAATATTTAGAAAATTCGACCGTTTCAACCCCAAAATGATAAGATCCTTTCCAACGGAGGTACGCCATGCAGATCATTCCGCTTCGCCCATTCGATCGTATACAACTGAAAAAAGCGCATCCGTGCGGAGCTAACGTTTTCGTCGTCCTGCGCGTTGGCAGTGAGGTTCGCATCAAATGTGAAGGATGCGGCCGCGACGTAACGATTGATCGACTGAAGCTTGAAAAATCGATCCGACGCACCCTAACGGAAGACCCCACCATCGAAGATCCGAGAAAGGAATAAGCCATTTATGAACGCACCAAAAAAGACAACCGTTGCCCCGATCCCACCTCCGCAACAAAGGCAAAAGGCAACGCCGATCCAACCCGAACCCTACTCCTTTTGGAGAGAGTACGGCTACCTTGCCTTTGCCATGATCCTTCCCGTGGTGTTGGTCTATCTCATCTACCTGTCGAAGGGACTGCACCCATTTGGAAACGGCTGCGTTCTCGTATTGGATCTGAATGGGCAGTACGTTTGGTTCTTTGAAGCACTTCGTAATTTCGTCAAGGGTGACGCCGACCTTCTCTACTCTTTTTCCCGCGCACTCGGCGGCGAATTTCTCGGCATTTACGCATATTATCTGGCAAGTCCGTTCTCGTTTTTGCTTTGCCTGTTTCCGCAAGACCGTATGCTTGAGGGACTTCTGGCGCTCTTTCTTTTAAAAACCGCAATCTGTGGCGGCACTTTCGGATTCTATCTGCACCGCACTTCAAAGCATCGCAATCCCTACTTTACGGTTGCATTCTCGATCCTATACGCGCTTTCAAGCTATGCCATCGTACAACAACACAACACGATGTGGATCGATGCCGTTATGTGGCTCCCTTTGATAACTCTCGGCATTGAATCGTTGATCAAGTACGGAAAATTCAAGCTCTATACGGTCACACTCGCCGTAACACTTTTCAGTAATTTTTATATCGGCTATATGGTGTGCATCTACTGCGTGCTCTATTTCTTTCTCTACTATTTTGCGCACGCCGAAGAAAAACGAAACAATCCCTACGGAGAGCGCTTACACTTCATCAAGTCGCTTTGCCGCATCTCGCTCTACTCTTTAGTCGCGGTTGGCATTGCCGCCGTCATTCTGCTTTCGGCTTACTATTCGTTGAATTTTGGAAAAACGACCTTCTCCACACCGGATTGGGGTATCAATACCAATTTTGACATTCTTGATCTTCTGTACAAGTTCCTCCCGGGCTCCTACGACACCGTTCGTCCCGAAGGACTTCCGTTTGTATATTGCGGTGTACTGACACTATTGCTCATCCCATCGTATTTTCTTTCCCGCAAATACACCATGCAGGAAAAGATCGCGTCGGGTATCTTTATCTTTCTTTTCGTCGCAAGCTTTTCGTTGAGTATCACCGACCTGATCTGGCACGGCTTCCAGCTTCCCAACTGGCTCAATTACCGCTACAGCTTCATGCTATGCTTTTATCTGTGTGTGCTTGGAGCGCGTGCGCTTTCCGACTTTGACGGATTATCGTTGAGGGCAGTGATGGGAACCGGCGGTCTGATCGCACTTTTGTGTGTCATACTGCAAAAATACAGTGACGGAGATTTTGTCGATCCCAACGACTTCACCTGCATTTGGTTTACGCTTTTGACGGTTTTTGCCTATCTTGCGATACTCGGCATTATGCGAACCGCAACTTGCAAACAAGCCGTCAGTATTTCGTTGATCGCCGTGATCTGCGTAGAGGTCTTTCTCAACGGTCTTTGGAATCTCAATTCGTTGGATGCCGACGTCACCTATTCCCGATACAGCTACTACAACGGCTTCCTTAAGGGCGCGCGTCCGATCGTTGAAAAAGTGCAACAGTCCGATACTTCCTTCTATCGCATGGAAAAGACCTTTTTCCGCAAAACCAACGATAATATGGCACTCAACGTCAGAGGTCTGTCCGGCTCCACCTCCACACTCAACAAGGAAACCATTTATTTTTTGAACAAAATGGGCTACTGCTCGCGCTCGCATCAATCGAAATATCTTGGCGGCACGCCGGTAAACGACTCTCTGCTCGGAATCAAGTACGTCCTTTCCGATAATCCCGTCTATGCAAACTACTATGAAAATTACGCGTTCAGCGGGCTTTATACCGCCTATCGCAATCCTTACGCGCTTTCACTTGCCTACCGTGTGGACGACAATCTGTTAAAGTTCCCACTCGGATTTGTGGAAAGTCAAGAAGAACCCATTGAGAAAAACAAGATCGGTGCCGCCGTAAGTGCCGTCAAAAACAAGCTCAACGAGTGGCTCGACATTGATGAAACCATCAACAGTGCCGAATACAAAGACGATTACGACAGTCCGTTTGAACGATTGAATGCGATCATAACGGCAATGCTTGGTGAGGAAGAAACGGTTCAGGTCTTCGTGCCCATCTCCTTTGAAACCACCACGGATAACCTGGCAAAAGAATATCGTGTTGCGCATTATCAATACAGTGTGATCGACGAGAACACCAAAGGTACGCTCTCTTACTCCTTGACGATGCCGACCGACGGCGAACTGTATTTCTATCTCCCCTCCGATTATCAACGCGAACTGCAACTCTCGCTAATAGAAAACGATCTTCCGCAAGGCATTGGAAACTTCGGCGGAAGCGACACCACGCACATCATTTCACTTGGAATGCAGAGCGAGGGTGATGCGTTGACGCTCAATATGACCTCCTCCAATCCTTTTTATCCGATGATCGATCAGGAATGCTTCTACTATATCGATTGGGCAGTCTTTGAAGACGCAATGGATCGACTTGCGCAAAATCAGTATCAGATCATCGAATACACCGAAAAATCCTTTACCGGCACTTACGTATCGACAGAGGCAACCGACACCGTTCTGACAACCCTCGCGTTTGATAAGGGTTGGTCGGTATACGTTGACGGACAAAAGGCAGAGATTCAAAAGGCACTCGGATCGTTGATCTCCTTTGAGGTAAAAGGAAACGCAGGACAATCCCACACCGTATCCATCGTTTACGAACCCAATACCCTGCGTATTGGACTTACGGTTTCGCTTGTTTCGCTTGGCATTCTCGCGTTTTTGATCCTCTTTGAGAAGCCCTTCAGACGGGTTCCTCTCTTGAAGAGCATCACGTCGATCCCCGCACCCAAGCACCGTAGACTTCCCCCACAACAACACCATCATACAAATGCTACCCATCGAAAGGATCAATAAAAACTATGTTTTATTATATCAGCGGAAAGCTGGCACATTTGGAAACAGGCGTTGCCGTAATTGACGCAGGCGGCGTTGGATACAAGTTGACCATTAGCGGAACCACCTACGACGCCATGCCTCCCAACCGATCGGTTAAGGAAGCGCCTAACGTCTTGCTTTACACTTATATGGCAGTGCGCGAGGACGGAATCGAGCTTTTCGGCTTCGCAACCGAAACAGAGCTTGCCTCCTTTAAGCTTCTGATCTCGGTTTCGGGTGTCGGTCCCAAGGCGGCCATGTCGATCCTCTCGCTTCTCTCACCCGAAAAATTTGCGCTTGCCGTCTGCACGGAAGACCGAAAGACCATTGCCAAAGCAAACGGTATCGGTCCCAAGACCGCCGCACGCATCATTTTGGAGTTGAAAGATAAGTTGATGAAGGAGCATTCCGCAGACGACCTTGCCGATCTGTCGACTTCGGCATCGGCAACCGCGCCAGCCGCATCCGCCGCACGCGGAAAACTGACCGAAGCCACCGATGCGCTCATCGTTTTGGGATATAGCCGCAGTGAGGCGGCAAACGCGCTCAAGGACATCAAAATCGAAACGATGGATCTTGAAGGAATCATCCGTGAAGCACTCAAAAAACTGATGAAGTACTGAAAAAAACGAAAGGAATCCGATAAATGATGGACACGAATGAATTTGATTTTGAAAATCGGATCATGAGCACGGGATACTCCGCATCCGACTCGGACGTTGAGTTTTCTCTGCGTCCCAAAACGTTGGACGAATATATCGGTCAGGAAAAGGTAAAGGAAAATCTGAAGATTTATATCGAGGCGGCAAAGCGCAGAAACGATCCGCTGGATCACGTCCTACTCTATGGCCCTCCCGGACTTGGAAAAACCACGCTCTCCAACATTATTGCGACAGAAATGGGGGTAAACATCCGTATCACCTCGGGGCCCGCCATTGAAAAGCAGGGTGACCTTGCCGCAATACTTACCAATCTCAACGAGGGTGACGTCTTGTTTATCGACGAGATCCACCGTCTTTCGAGATCGGTTGAGGAGATCCTCTATCCCGCTATGGAGGACTATGCGCTTGACATTATCATCGGAAAAGGGCCCTCCGCGCGCAGTATCCGCATCGATCTTCCTCGCTTTACCCTGATTGGCGCCACCACGCGCGCAGGACAGATGACGACACCTTTGCGCGACCGTTTTGGCGTGATCTTAAAGTTGGAGCTTTACTCCCCCGAGGAGCTTGCCGCCATTGTGCACAGAAATGCGGGACTTTTGGATATGGAAATTACCGATGACGGTGCAATCGAGATCGCAAGCCGTTCTCGCGGAACGCCGCGTATCGCCAACCGGTTGCTCAAGCGTGTGCGCGACTTTGCGCAGGTCAAGGGCGACGGTGCCATTGATTCGGCAATTGCCAATTATGCACTCAACCGATTGGAGATCGACCAATTGGGACTTGACAACGTAGACCGCAAAATGTTGGAAACCATCATCAAGTTTTACGATGGAGGTCCGGTTGGTCTGGAAACGCTTGCCGCAACCGTCGGCGAGGAGGCAATTACCCTGGAGGATATGTACGAGCCATATTTGATGCAGATCGGATTTTTGAGTCGCACACCGCGAGGCAGATGCGTCACGCGCATGGCATATGAGCATCTCGGACTTCCCTGCCGCGCAACACCCACACAAGAGGAGCAAATGAAGCTCTTTGGAGAAATCGAATAAATAAAAGTTGCCGATTTGTTATATAATGAAAGCGCATTGTAGGGCGGAGGCGCTGTCCGACGTGTTTGTAATACAAATGCGAAGCTTGCGATAAAAAAGAACGACAAATACGAACTTGAGAAAGGAGATGTTTGTGTGAAAAAGTTGGTAGCATTCGTTTTTGCATTGGTCTGTGTGCTTGGTTTGTTTGGGTGTAGCTCGAAATCTGCTTCCGTCGGTATTATCGGTGGTGCAGACGGTCCTACCGCTACACTTGTTACTTACGGTATTATAAAATGGATGTATGTTCGCGTTTTCATCGTCATTATAGTAGTAGCTATTTTGGTTGCACTTTTTATCTATTGGAATAAGAAAAAGAAATAAAAAAATTCAATTTATCGAACAGAATAAAATAAACCCCGACAGATTTTTGTAATCTATCGGGGTTATCTCTTTACTTTCTGCGTATCAAATTTTGCACGAACGGACAGTCGAGGACGCCTGTCCCTACAAGGAATGCCTAACATCCTTACGGGAAGACTCCTTTCGCAAGCGCTTGTTTCAGAACACCGGTGACAGCTCTCTGTGTCCCCAACCTTACAAAATCGATGAAGATTCAAACGTCAGTTTTGCCTCCTCCTCTTTAACGGCGAGGCGATTCAGGAGTGTTTGTATCACCAGGTATCCGACGATCACAAAGGCAAAATCGGAAAGGTAGTAAGTGATCATCCACAACAGATCGGGCAGGTCTCTCGGCAGACCGTTGGAAAAGTCGTAGATCAGACGTGAAAGGAACTGAAATCCCGCAGGAACGGCGGCAACACACAAAAGGATGCGCATCAATGGCTTTTGCCAATCAAACAAGCGCTCGGTTGGCAGAGAGGCAAGAAGCGGAGTTCGTTCCTCCCAACGGTAACGCAATCCGTGCATTACCCAAAGCGCAATCGCCAACAAAAGCAGATCCAACAAAATATTAACGAAGATATAAACAAGGTCATCCTTTAAAAAGGTCGAAAGAAGCGGAAATCCTGTTGTGAAATAAACCGCCAACTGACTTAACGGATAACGTATCACGGTTGTAAGTGCGTAAACGATCAACAAATCCTTGCAGTTTGAAAGCTCATAACGGTAAAGGCGGTAAAGAAGGTAAGAGAACGTAAGCCAATAAACCGAGTAATTGAAAAGCAATATCAAAAGGTCACCAATCAACGGCAATACCGTACCGTTAATCAAAACGTCACTTGTCATATACAACTGCAAAGGTGTCAGAACCGCCGTATACACCAATGCGATAATCGCAATTGAAGTGGCAAATTTGCGAGTCTGCGTTTTCGTATGCACCTGATCAAACAAAGAAAGCTTCAAAGCAAAAAATCCCTTTCCAAATTTAATTTCCGTCTTATTATATCATAGATACCGCTCGTATTTCACCGTTTATTTGTAAATATTTTTCAAAATCGGCATAACATGATAACAAAAACCGATGGAGGTATCCGCATGAACAACGCCTCTCACAATTCTTTCGATATCCCACTGCCCGCTCTGCCGGATCATGCCGCCGTGATAAGCAACGTCGAAGCGCTTTGTCAACGTTATCCTTTTATCGGCTACAACTATCTTGGCAACAGTATTCTCGGAAGAGGCATTCCGCTCTTATCGATCGGAACAGGGCAACGATCGTTTTTGTACGTTGCCTCGCATCACGGTATGGAGTGGATCACTTCTCTCATTCTCTTGCGATTTGTTTGGGAGCTTTGCGACGCTTATACCAATGATCGCTCCCCACACGGCGTCAATGTCGGGCTTCTGTTGGATCAATCCACACTGCACGTTGTTCCCATGCTCAATCCCGACGGTGTTGAGTATCAGCTACACGGCGTAACCGAAGAAAACCCACTATACGAGCGCGTTTTGCGTATGAACGGCGGCAGTCATGATTTTGCTCGTTGGCAATCCAACGCGCGCGGCGTTGACCTGAATCACAACTATGATGCCGGTTTTGAAGAATATAAACACATAGAAACACAAAGCGGCATTGCCGACGGCGCACCGACACGTTTTTCGGGACCATATCCCATGTCCGAGCCGGAGGTTGCCGCGCTTTGCGGATTTATCCGATTTCAAGAAGATCTGCGCGGGGTTCTGACACTGCATACACAGGGACGCGAGATCTATTTTGAGGGACGAGGAAATCCCCCCAAAAGCGCCTATCGCGCGGCAAAAAAACTTTCGGCTCTTTGCGGATATAAGCTTGCGCACACCGAGGGGACGGCATCTTACGGAGGTCTTACCGATTGGTGCGTGGAAAAGCTCGGACTTCCCGCGTTTACACTGGAATGCGGAAAGGGTGAAAATCCCCTTCCCGTTTCTCTTCTGTCAACACTCTACTGCGAGGTACGTGCCGCACTCTTCCGCTTTCCTCTCTTGCTTTAATGTAAATTTTTATCAAAACCTCTTGCGAATTGATGCAAAAAGTGGTATCATGATAAAAAAGCGAAAGAGGAATATTATATGACCGACGTATCAATCGTATCATGCGAGTCCTATGAAATAGACGAGGTTCGCCGCGCCCTGAAAGCCGTGTTGGAACCGATTGGCGGATTGAATTGGGTAAAAAGCGGCATGAAGATCGCCATCAAGGCAAATCTTGTTTCCATGATGAAGCCCGAGCTTGCCGCCACCACGCACCCGACGTTGCTTTGCGCTTTGGTGGAGCTTTTGCGGGAAAAAGGCGCGGAAGCGATCATCGGTGACAGTCCCGGAGGACTTTACAATGCCGCCGTGCTCAACCGTATCTACGCCGTTACCGGAATGAAGCAAGTCGAAGCGGCAGGTGCCACACTTAATCATAACTTTGACATTCGCGAGGCAAGCTTTCCGGATGCATTGGTAGCACACGACTTTACCTATACCGCCTATCTTGACGAAGCGGACGCGATTATCGACTTCTGCAAATTGAAAACACACGGAATGATGGGCATGAGCTCCGCCGCAAAGAATATGTTTGGCGTTGTCCCCGGAACCTTTAAGCCCGAATATCATTTCCGTTACCCCAATCATACCGATTTTGCACGTATGTTGGTCGATCTCAACCGCTATTTTGCCCCAAAAGTCAAGCTCTGTCTTGTCGACGCGGTAGTCGGAATGGAAGGAAACGGCCCAACACAGGGAAAACCGAGAAAACTTGGCGCGCTCCTTGCGTCGTCCTGCCCGCACTCGCTCGACCTTGCCTGCACCAAGATCATCGGACTGCCGCCAAAGGGCGTCCCCACCCTTGCCGTTGCAATGGAGGCGGGAATGATTCCGGAATCGGTCGAGGACTTGAAGGTCCACGGCGATCTGCAATCCTTCTGTGTTAGTGATTTTGATAATATTCACGTCAGACGAAGCCTGCAATTTGAGGGACACGGAAAATTTGCCGCCATGTTTGTCCGTTCGGCATTGCGTGCTGAACCGCGCCCGCACAAGAAAAGCTGCATCGGGTGCAAAAAATGCGCCGAGATCTGTCCCGCCCGTGTGATCACCATGAAAAACGGAATCCCGCAGATCGACCGCAAAAAGTGTATTACCTGCTTCTGTTGCCAGGAGTTCTGTCCGGTCGGCGCCATGCGCGTACACCGCCCGTTGATTGCAAAGTTGCTCAACAAAAAATCATAAAAAAAACAAAACTGCTTACTTTTTATGGAAAGTACCGTAAAAAGCAAGCAGTTTTTTCGTTCAATCAATTCGATTTCGGCGTTCACCCCGAACGAAAGATTCTATGTTTTGCACCATTTCGTTCAACAAACGGACGCGCGTTTCATAGCCTCCCCACGCCATGTGCGGTGTTAAAGATACGTTTGGCAGGTGCATGATCTCGGTAAAGGGATGATCCTGCGACATCGGTTCAAAACTGTAAACATCAACACCAAGACCGCCAAGTCTTCCTTCGGCAATTGCCTCTGCCAACGCCCTCTCGTCGGTTACGGCACCTCTTGCCACGTTGATGACGATCGCCGTGGGCTTCATCATAGCAATGTGTCGAGCATCCAAAAGTCCTCTTGTTTGTTCGTTGAGCGGTGTGTGGATGGAAAGAATATCCGAAGCTCTGCAAATTGTTTCAAAGTCCACGCAATTCCAACCGTCAATCGGTGTCCGTTTGTTTACCAGAACACGGCAACCAAGCGCCTCGGCAACCCTTCCAACCTGCTTTCCGATGTTTCCAAACCCAACAATTCCCCATGTTTTACCGCATATTTCATGATAAACAGGTGTCAGACGGTTGGCGACACCGCTTTTTGTATAGATTCCATCCCTGACGTATTGGTTGTACTCCGACAGGTGTGTCATCAAGGAAAGCGCCATGGAAAGTGTGAGTTGCGCAACGCATTGCGTAGAATAGCCAACCACGTTGCAAACAGCGATACCGCGCTTCCTGCAATAGTCGAGATCCACGTTGTCATAACCTGTTGCCGAAATACAGATGAGCAGCAGATCGTCACAATCGGCAAGATTTTCCCGATTCAGCTTCACCTTATTGATGATCAGAACCTCTGCCCCGCGCACATGCTCACGCACCTCGTCGGGGGACGTGCTTTGATAAATCTTCAGTTCACCAAGTGAGGAAAAAATATCCATGGAAAGATCTTCCCCAAGTGTTGCGGCATCCAAAATCGTTATGCGCATTCGTGTTTCCTCCAATCAAAATCCAACTCTTTCCAACAGTATACCGCAAAAACAAGATTTCGTCAAGTATCCCTCTCAAAAAAACAAATATTTGCAAAAAAAGCCTTGAAAAAACATTGGTTTTCATATATAATAAGATGATGAGATTTTACCAAACCGTTTTACGGAAAGGAGTTTTATATGAACACCGAAAAGAACAACCTTCCCAAAGAGGAGACAGTTGCCTCATCGCGCGAGATTCTGCGTGCGGTATATGAAGCCATGAGCGAAAAGGGATATAATCCCATTGGACAGATCGTCGGTTATTTGCTTTCCGAGGATCCTACCTATATCACCAACTACAACAATGCGCGCGCTCTGATCCGCAAGTTAGATCGTGACGAATTGATGGTAGATCTGGTAAAAAATTATTTGGAGTTGACCGAATGAGAATGCTTGAATGTATCTCTCTGACCGATATGAAGCCTTCACTCATGCCAAAAAAAACGGTGATCTGTCTTGGAAATTTTGACGGCGTTCATCTGGCACATCGGGCATTGATGCAGGAAGCGGTCAGGCGCAAGCAAACAGAGGCTCCCGATGCCGCCGCCTGTGCGCTCTGCTTCCGCATACCGTCGTCGGATCTTCTCAAAGAAAAACCGCCCGCGCATCTATGTACAACCGAGCAAAAGCTTGAATACTTTCGCGAAGCGGGTATGGAATACGCCATTCTCGTTGATTTTTCAAAGATCCGCGAGTACTCTCCCAAAAAGTTTGTCAACGTCATTTTGCAAGAAAAATGCAATTGCGTTGCGGCGGTTTGCGGTTTTAACTATCGCTTCGGCTATAAAGGCGAGGGTGATGCCGATTTGTTGACGGCACTTTTGCATGGTCGTGTTTCCGTGCAAAAAGAGATCTGTCTGGACGGACTTACCGTAAGCTCCACCAACATCCGGGCAATGATTGCAGACGGCAACATCCGCCGTGCAGCCGCTCTGTTGGGAAGACCGTATGCCCTGCGCGCGCCGGTGGTACACGGAAAAGGGCTTGGACGTAAGATCGGAATTCCAACCGTCAATCAATTTTTCCCAAGCGACATACTTCCCCCAAAGGTCGGCGTTTATATCACCGATTGCGTCATCGACGGTCGCCGTTTCCGTGCCGTTTCCAACGTTGGCGTTCATCCGACCGTTGATAAGTGTGCCGCACTGAATTGCGAAACCCATCTTTTGGATTGCCGTGAAGACCTATACGAAAAGCAGGCAACCGTTTATTTTCTGGAACGCTTGCGCGACGAGATCAAATTTGATTCGGTAGACGCACTCACGCAACAAATCGCGCGCGACGTGCAAGCCGCAAAGAAATATCACTGAAATTTATGAAAAGGAGGAACAACCCGTGAAAAATGCGTGCGCTTCCATGCGTATTCTGACCGTGCTTTTGTGCGTACTGATTGCATTCGGGGTTGTTCCCGTTTTTGCGCAAGAGGACACTTCTCCCTCTCTCGATTCGGTTTCGTCGTTGATCCTCTATTACCCGCAAACCAATAGCACAATACTTGCCAAAAATGAATCGACTTCACTCCCCGCAGGCTCTACCGTAAAACTTTTGTCGGGACTTTTGCTTTGCGAGCGGCTTGCGCATCGGCAAAACGATATAATTTATATTACCGAAAGCATGGTGAAGGATGCCACGGGATACCGCTACCATTTGAAGTCGGGTGACGAATACAGTGTCAAGGATCTTCTTTATTTGGCGTTGTGCGGAAGCTATAACGATGCGTACGACGTGCTTTCTCTGGTCGTTTCCGACTCTAAAGAGGCATTCTTGGAGCTGATGACGCAACGTGCGAGCGAGCTTGGCGCAACGCAAAGCAGCTTTATGGACGTAAGCGGCATCAAGGACAATTCGCAAACCACGGCGTCCGATCTGCTCAAGATCGCGCTTGCCGCAAACG
>JAZRGI010000095.1:0-1779 GCA_045644105.1 Eubacteriales bacterium
ATTGGGTGCGGGCACTGCCCGCCGGTCATGGGGGACAAAGGCTTTCGTAAACCTTGGTCACTTCTTCGGTCATGCGGTGGGGGGAGAAGGCGTCCAGATATCGGCGGCGGGCGGCGATGCACATCCGCTCCTCAAGTTCACGGTCGTTCATAACGGCTCGAATGGCGTTGGCAAGCGCCTCACTGTCGCCAACGGGATAAACGCGCCCCGCAAGGCCGTCGTTCCCCACCATGTCACGGTTGCCGCCGTAGTCACTGACGATTGCCGGAACCCCCGCGCTCATCCCCTCGGAGATGGCAAGGCAGGAGGTTTCTGTCCCCGACGAGCAATTGACGTTCAGATCCATCAATCGATAAGCGCGAGCAACGTCGCAAAGAAAGCCCGTAAAACGAACCGCTTCACCGATTCCCATCGCTTGAACCGTGCGCTCCAACGCGGCGCGTCGGCTTCCCTCTCCCACGATCAAAAAGCAGACTTCGCGGTCGCAATTCCTCAAAACCGATTGTGCGGCGCGCAGAAAGGTTTCGTGTCCCTTGCAAGCTTCCAATCGGGCGCAGATACCGACGACATAGGCATTTGGAGCAATTCCCCATTCCCGACGTGCCGCCGCCAATTCTTCCGCCGTCACCTCGCGCATCGGCTCGGCACCGTTGACGATGACCGTGATCTTGGACTCGTCGACACCAAGACGGCAAATATCGTCACGCGCCGCATATGCCGTTGCGATGGCGTGATCACAAAGGGCGTTGTTCCACCGTCCGCCGATCCATTGAACCGACCGAAGCCTCCAGATCCCGCTTGGCGGATAACAACAATGCCGCGTATAGACGACAAGATTTTTTTGAAAGTGCCCCGCGATACGCGCGTTGATGGCGGCATTGGCGTGCACCACGTCGACTCCGTCTGCGCGTATGATCCGTCCAATCTCCGACACCGACCGCCTCGACGGTCGATCGGCAGGGTGCTCCAAAAGGCGGATCGGTATGCCAAGTGGCGCGATCTGCCCGATCAACACACTGTCACACGGAAGCGCAACCACACTTTGCACACGATCGCGGTCAAAATGACGCAAAAGCGACGTCAAAAGCACCCCCGCGCCGCCGATATTGGAATCACTGATGACGTGTAAGACCTTCATATGCCCTCCAAAAAAGAAAAAGTCAGTACTTATTTTGTACTGACTTATTTTCTTTTATCGATTCCAGATAAAACCAAGATCGCCGGTGGGATCGTAGCCGTGCGCGATCATCAGATAGTTACGAAGAACGGTATAGACCACCAAAAGTGTGACAAAAGGGATCCAGCTCCACGACGGAAGCGGCAGAATGCGCTCCTTTTTGCGAAGCAGGCGAACAAACGCGACAACGTCCATCACCGCCACCGTCAAAAACGAAACCGTTACAAAGACATTGTATCGCAACGCCTCCAAAGCCTTGAAATGCAACAACGCGGAAACGGCGCGCGTGCCGCCGCACAGGGGACAGTACAGAAAACAAAAATCGTGCAGAACACACCCCGACACCAGACGCGAAAGACGGCTTGTAAAGCTTTGATAGACGGGAAAAAGCAAAACACCCAAAAGAATCACCGCGTGAACGACAAGATACCGCGTCCAGCGTCTTTTTTGCGCGATCATACAACAGCCCCCTTTCCAAATTGTTTTCTCTTTTTCATATTTTATCATAAAAAGTAAAAAAAATCAAGAAAAAAGATTGCATTTGTCATTCCTTTGTGCTATAATAATGATACATTCACCCAATACAAGGAGGTTTTTGGATA
>JAZRGI010000096.1:0-7069 GCA_045644105.1 Eubacteriales bacterium
CATCTGTACGTTAACAGCGGTACCCCAAGAGTAAGGAATATCGTTGTCACGTCTGTAAACGTTTGCACGGGGGTTGTCCCAGCTACGGAATACTGCCTCAACAGCGCCCATGAGCTGTTCCTTAGGATCGGAGGGGAAGTCACGACCGATCTTAGCCTTGTACTCAGCCTTGAACTGAGAAGCGAGCTCCTTCAGATCGTCAGCGGTAAGCTCAACGTCCTGAGTTACACCCTTCTCTTCCTTCATCTTATCGATGAGCTCCTCGAAGTACTTCTTACCAACTTCCATAACAACGTCGGAGTACATCTGGATAAATCTTCTGTAGCAGTCGTAAGCCCAACGAGCATTGCCGGACTTCTTAGCCATAACCTCAACTACCTCTTCGTTCAGACCGAGGTTGAGGATGGTGTCCATCATACCGGGCATGGATGCACGCGCACCGGAACGAACCGAAACGAGCAGAGGATTTTCCAAATCACCGAACTTCTTGCCGGTAACCTCCTCCATCTTTACAATGTAATCCATGATCTCGGCCATGATGCCGTCGTTGATCTGTCTGCCATCCTCATAATACTGGGTGCAGGCCTCGGTAGAGATCGTAAAGCCCTGGGGAACAGGGAGTCCGATCTTGGTCATTTCAGCAAGGTTTGCGCCCTTACCGCCGAGCAGCTCACGCATGCTTGCGTCGCCTTCGGAAAAGAGATAGCAATACTTCTTTGCCATGTTTGTAAATCCTCCATTATATAAATATATTTTTTGACGTTCTTTAGCGGTAATACGGCATGACAAAATACCGTTACGTCACTTTTTGACTTACCGCACCCCATATTATACCATATTCTTTGCTTTTTTTCCATACTTTTTACAATTTTACCTCGCCTTTGATTGTAAACATTTTATGAACATACAATGAAAGATCAAAAAAGGGTTTGACAGAAGATAAAAGTCATAGTATAATATTGTAGATAAAGATAACAAAACAAGAAAGCGGCGGGTCCCCCTTCGGTGGATCGGGCGCATTTTGCGTTGTCGGCACCGCGTATGCCGCACCGACGGAAAGGATAAAAATATGGCAGACATTTTTGATTTATTCAAGAAAATTGAAAAGAAAGAGGAATCGGTAAAGCAACCGATCACATGGTTGATCGTCGGTCTTGGCAATCCCGGTGACAAATACAAGTTGACGCGTCACAACGCGGGCTTTTTGACGTTGGATTATCTCGCTGATCAATACGGCGTACGCATTGATCGCGCCAAGTATCACGCGCTTTGCGGCGAGGCAACCATTGGAGATCACCGCGTTCTTATGATGAAGCCGCAGACCTTTATGAACCTGTCGGGACTTGCCGTACAGGAGGCTGCCGCCTTTTATAAAATTCCGCTTGACCACATTCTTATCATTTCCGACGACATTGCGCAAGCCCCCGGAAAGATGCGCCTGCGCCGCAAAGGCAGTGCGGGAGGACAAAAGGGACTCAACGACATCATCACCTGCATGGGCAGTGATGCCTTCCCCCGTCTTCGCATGGGCGTTGGCGAGAAGCCGCACCCCGATTACGATCTTGCCGATTGGGTGGTCTCCGAATTCCGAAAGGAGGAGCTTGCTCTTCTGCAAGGTTGCTTCCCCACCGCAAAGGCAGGCATTGAGAAAATACTGAACGGCGATTTTGACGTTGCCGTACAGCTCTGCAATTCGCATATTTCTCAACCTTGATCGCCCGGCACCACACATTTTACCATTAAAAAGGATTTTTTCATGAGCAAGCTGATTGAATCGATCCGTCAGGACGGCGAATACCGCCAGCTCCTGCGGACGCTTGAAAATGATTTTCGCCTCAATCCCCTTCCCGTTCTGGCATCGGGGCTTTGCGACGGTGCGGCAGATGCCTTTCTTGTTTCGCTTTTACAGGACACGACAAAAATCCGAAACGGAACTGCGTTGATGGTCTGCGCCGAGGAAAAGGACTGCGTTCGGGTATGCGCAACGTTGGAACGTTATGGTATCCGCTCCGCCTTTTACATGGCGCGTGACCTCACATTTTATAACATTACCGCCTCCCATGAGTACGAACATGAGAGGCTTCGCGTCTTGTCGGGACTTCTGGAGGGCGACTATGACGTTGTGGTCACTACCCCCGACGCCGCGCTTGGCTATACCGTGCCGCCCAAGCGTCTGATCGACGCACTGATCGACATTGACATGGACTCCCGCATCGATCCCAAGGATTTCAACCGTCGCTTGATCGCGGCGGGATACGTCCGTGTGGATCTGGTTGACAGTCCCGGACAATTTGCTCTTCGCGGCGGCATCATTGACGTTTATCCCCCATACGGTGCGTTTGAAGATTCCGACGGCGATCGAAAGAACGGCGCATATGCCCTGCGCATTGAGTTGTTTGACGATGAAATCGACCGTATGGGACTCTTCGATCCCGAAACGCAACGCATGACGCAGGACGTCGATAAGGCATCCTTCACCCCCGCAAGAGAGCTTTTACCAGATGCCGAGGCATTGAATCGCTTAAAGAAAGCCGTTTCGGCACAGTTCCGCGCCTGCAATGACGAACGCGCATCCGAGGAACTGATCAAAGAAAAGGCGGCGGTCGACCGTGCAACCGACAGTGGCTCGGAGATCTGTTTCCTCGACAAATATATCTCGCTCGTCTACCCCGAGCGCACCTGTCTTCTTGATTATCTTGACGGCAAGCGGCTTGTCATCATTCGCTCCACAAACGCCGTTTACGATCGTCTGAAAGCCGCCGAATGGCATCTAAACCAAACCGTGGTCGAGCTTTTGGAAAGCGGAACGATCGCCTCCAAGTACACCGAATATGCTAAGTCCGCCCAAAGCTTTGATCTCTTTTGCGATGCGCAGGTCACCCTACACGTCGATTCGATTGCATACAATGTCACCGACAAGCGTCTTTCAGGTCTTTTCGGTTTCCGCACACGTCATACCGTTTCCTATTGCGAAAATGAGGAATTGTTTCTGGAGGATCTGAATCACTACGTGCAGAGCGGATTCCGTTGTCTTGTTCTGACCGAAAACGACGTGGAAGCACGTCGCATCGGCAATCGTCTTGAGGAGCAAGGATTTTTATTGGTTCCGAGTGAGACCTCTCTCGATGCCATGCAACGCGGTACCATATCGGTATTAAGCGGTGAAATCATTGCCGGATTTGAACTGATGGCACCCAAAGTTGCCGTACTGTCCACACTGCCAGACGGGCGTGCCGGCTCGCTCTCACTCTCGGCAAAAAGCTCACTGCGCAAAAAGAAGAAAAAGAACGCGCAAAGCATTCTTTCCTACGCCGAGCTTGAGGTTGGCGATTTTGTGGTTCACGAAACCTACGGTATCGGTCAATACACCGGCATCGAAACCCTGACCTGTGAAGGAATCACACGCGATTATATCGGTATTCGCTATGCGGGCAGTGATAAGTTGTTTCTGCCGGTTGAAAAATTGGATAAGGTATCCAAATATATCGGTGCTCATGCCGACGACGGACTTGTAAAGCTTTCCAAAATGGGAAGCGACTCCTGGAAAAAATCCAAAGCTCGCGTCAAAGCCGCCGTTAAGGACATGGCAAAAGAGCTGATCAAGCTATATGCCGAGCGTCTGCGTCGCCCCGGGCACGCCTTCCCCGCAGATGACAGTTATCAAAAGGCATTTGAAGACGCCTTTGAGTATGATGAAACCGAAAGCCAACTTTCCGCCGCAGAGGAGATCAAGCGCGATATGACACGCGCCATTCCCATGGACCGTCTTTTATGCGGTGACGTTGGCTACGGAAAAACCGAGGTTGCTCTGCGCGCGGCATATAAAGCCGTGCTTGGCGGCAAGCAGGTTGCCATTTTGGTACCCACCACACTTTTGGCGCTTCAACACTATCAGACCATTGTCAGCCGTATGCGCGCCTTTGCCGTCAACGTGGATATGCTCTCGCGCTTCCGTACCCCAAAGCAACAGTCGCAGACACTGCGCAGACTTGCAAGAGGCGAGGTTGATATCATTGTCGGAACACACCGTCTGCTTTCCAAAGACGTCGAATTCCATGACCTCGGTCTTGTAATCGTGGACGAGGAGCAACGCTTTGGCGTGGCACAGAAGGAAAAGTTGAAGCAAATCTCCGACGGAGTGGACGTGCTTTCACTCTCGGCAACTCCCATTCCGCGTACCCTGAATATGGCAATGGGCGGCATTCGTGACATCTCGATCCTTGATGATGCACCAAGCGATCGACTTCCGATACAGACCTACGTTTTAGAGGAGGATGATCTGATCATTGAGGAAGCGATCCGCCGTGAGATGCGTCGCGGAGGACAGATCTTCTATCTGCACAACATCGTAGAAACCATCAACACAGTCGCGGCAAAGCTTTCCGCCGCCATTCCCGAGGCGCGCATCACCGTAGCGCACGGAAAAATGGACAAGGAAGAATTGGAAAAGATCTGGGAGCGGATGCTGATGGGGGAAATCGATATTCTCGTTTGCACCACCATCATCGAAACCGGCGTGGATATCCCCAACGCCAATACACTCATCGTATCCAACGCGCACAAGCTCGGTCTTTCTCAATTGCATCAGATAAGAGGGCGAATCGGTCGTTCCTCACGCCGTGCCTACGCGTATTTCACCTTCCCACCCTACCGTTCGATCCCGGAGATCGCACAAAAAAGATTGGAAGCCATTCGCGAGTACGCCGAGTTTGGCGCAGGCTTCAAAATTGCACTGCGAGATATGGAGATCCGCGGTGCGGGAAACCTGTTGGGTGCCGAGCAACACGGACATCTTGACGCCATCGGCTACGATCTTTATATCAAACTCTTAAACCAGGCAGTCCTGGAGGAAAAGGGAGAGAGTCATGAACCGGAAGTTGAATGTACGGTTTCCCTCGTCTTTGACGCCTTCATTCCCGATCACTACGTCCCCTTCCCCGCGCAACGAATGGCGCTTTACAAAAAGATCGCTCTGATCGCGTCCGAGGAGGATCTGCGCGACGTTACCGACGAGTTGGTTGACCGCTTTGGAGAGCCGCCGCGCGCGACGCGCAATCTCTTGCGAATCGGTTTGATCCACACGCTCGCGGTCAAGTGTCGCATCACCTCGATTCGACAGATGGGCGGCGAGATCCACATCTACCCGCAAAAGTTCGATATTGACGTTTGGTCTGAACTTTCGGCTCTGTTTGGAAAGCTTCGCGTACTGATGTCGGGAGAACCGCACGTGGCTCTGCGTTTGCAAAAGGATGACGACGCGTTGGTCTTCATTCACAAATTGTTTGAAAAATATATAGAAATCGGAAACGAAAAAGCATAGACAAACCACAAAAAATAATGTATAATAGTGTAGTTTCCGTTGTTTGATCAAGTCGGAAACACAACATTTCATGAAAGGAATCTTTTTATGAAGAAAAAATTACTGCGTGTGGCATCGCTTCTGCTCGCTTGTATTCTTGTTTTGCTTTGCACAGTATCCTGTGCGAGCAGCGGCAAGACACTGTTGTCCATTAAGAAGGACGGCTATTCGGCAACCTTTTCGGTCAACCTTTATGAGTTGATGATGACGAGAATGAAAGGAATGCTTTATTTCTCGGAGATCACCAACAACGGCGTAGATGCCTCAAACCCGCTCTTTTGGGAATATCAGGACACCTACAACGGTACCGACCTGCAGACCATTGACGAATATTACCGCGACAGTATTCTGGAAAACTGCAAGACTTATCTTGCCGCACTCTATCTCTGTAAACTGAACAATGTTACCCTATCGTCCGCCGAACAGGATAAAATTGACGAGCGAATGGATGAGCTTGTCAAAACCGACGGCGACGGCTCCAAAACCAAGCTCAACGCCGTGCTTTCTGCCTACGGTGTCAACTATAATATTTTAAGAGAAGCATACGAGCTTGATGCGTTGGTCCAGAAGCTCAAGGACACGCTTTACGGACAGAACGCATCCCTGATCGGTAACAATCTCAAAAACACCTATCTGCAGGAAAACTACGTTCATTTCCGCCAGATCTTCCTTGCCACCTACAATTTCGTCTATGAAAGAGATGAATTCAAGAACGACGTTTATTACTACTCCGACGGCGAAAACAAGGGACACATCTACTACGACGTTTATAACGGCGTGGTCGGTTTTGATAAAGACGGAAACCTGATCCAGGACGAAAACGGTGATACCGTTTACTTTGTAAGCGGCTCCGATCAGAAAGAAATCGCTTACGATACGGTCAACGGTGTTCGCGTGGCAGTCATGGACGGAACCGAACAAAAGACGGAAGAGATGACCAAAGTCGAGCTTGATGCCGTAACCGCTCGCAAAGACGAGTTGTTGCTAACTCTGAAAAACAGTACCAACGCAGAGTTTGAAGCAAAAATTTTGGAGATTGAAAAGGAAAACAATCCTCAAGGCAGCAGCAACACCGGTACACAGTATGACGATGGCATTTATTTAAGCACTAACGTCGACTACACAACGGTTGGATACGCACATTTTGACAAAATCATCGAAGCACTGAACGCAGCAAATGACGGTGATGTCGTTTGCGTACAATCCTCCTACGGATATCACATCATCAAAAAATATGCACACACAGAAAACGCATACGAAAAAGAAGGAAACGAAGATTATTTCTTTAACGACTACTTCAATTTTTATGACGATCTGGTTGAAAGTCTGATGCTTACCGAATGTCAAAAATACTATGCGGATATCGTTGTATCTGCAAAGGTATTGGAGGCAGCCCCCAAGATGCGTGACGTTGCCGTAAACTCCTACTACTTTACCGGATTCTACTGATTTTCAAAAAAAGCTTGACAAAGCCTGCCAACTGTGCTATAATCATTGGCGAACCGCATAAAATCGGGGGTGCTTTCCTGAAACGGACGGCTGAGATGGCATAACGCCAAACCCTTTAACCTGATACGGATAATACCGTCGGAGGAAGATTACCATAGAGGAACGGGCAAACCCGATCCAAAGCGATTTGAACGCACGGAGATTTCGTGCTGACAATTTATTTTTTGGAGGTGTTTCGAATGCGAAACAAAAAGGACTATG
>JAZRGI010000097.1:0-2930 GCA_045644105.1 Eubacteriales bacterium
CACCCTGCCGCAATCACTCAAAGCCATTCACCGAAGCACCTTTTTCGGTTGTTCCTCTCTTCGCTCTCTGCAAATCCCCGCAGACGTGGAAACCGTTGGCCGCTACGCCTTTGCCTACTGTACCCACCTGGAAGAGCTAACGCTTCCCGAAACCGTCAATTATCTCGGAAGCGGTTGTTTTTGCAACTGCAAGAGTCTGAAAGCATTCAAGGTTCCGTCCCCGGTTCGTTTTGTCGGTGACTATACCTTCTCCTGTTGCGATCAATTGGAACAAGTCGAGCTTCGGGAAAACGTCACCTATTTCGGCATCAACGCATTTTGCGCCTGCCACCGTTTGAAAAATCTGAAGCTTCCGCCCACTCTGAAAAAAATCGGATACTCCTCCTTTTTGGATTGCCGATCGCTTGAAGAAATCACCATCCCCGAATCGGTACGCGAGATCGGTCAACGCGCGTTTGCCTATTGCACCGCTCTGCGAAACGTCACGGTTCTCTCCGCCACCAACGCCATTGAGGACGAGTGCTTCTGTGCCTGCGTAAAGCTTGAAAAAGTGATCCTCTCCCCAAGCATTAAAAAAATCGGCGAGAAAGCCTTTTTCCGTTGTCTTGCGCTCTCGTCTATCCAACTGTCAAGCACGCTTGAGGTCATTGAAGAACGCGCTTTTGCCGAGTGCGAATCGTTGCAACGCATCAGTCTGCCCTACTCGCTCGGAAAGATCGAAGACCGAGTCTTCTCGGATTGCACAAACTTGGATACCGTCCTGTTGCCAAACGATAAGATCAGTACCGGCCACGGTATTTTCTCGGGTTGTTGTGCTCTGCGACGCATCGTCGTTCCGCAATCCTACGGCATCCTCCGACACCAGCCCGACCGTTGGAATCTCCCCACCGGCACCGAGATCATCTCGCACGACGAACTGCGTCTCTCGTTGTTGCTTGCCGAGCTTGCAAATCCCGAAACCTCCGCCGAACGTCGCTTGGAACTGCAAAATGAGATTCAGGCAAAATCGGCAAGGATCGGCAAACGTTTGAAAAGAAAAAACAATTCGTAAATCTTTTAAAAGAACCGATAACCCGCCAAGTTATCGGTTCTTTTGCCGCTATAAAGCAAGTTTTTTTTATGAACACCCGAAAACCGCCGCAAAACTGTTGACAATTTCAAAAAAATATGATATGATAATGTATTGATTTCTTTAAGAAGTATAGAAAAAAGTGAGGTTTTACAAAATGCATTGGTCAGATGAGATTGCTCAAAGAATCATTGATCGCAATCCAAACAAGGAAGAGTACGTCTGTGCGGCGGGTATCAGCCCCTCCGGATCGGTACACATCGGTAATTTCCGCGATGTGGCAACCCCTTTGTTCGTAGTGAAGGCACTGCAGAAAAAAGGAAAAAAGGCAAAGTTGTTGTTCTCTTGGGATGAATTTGACCGTTGCCGCAAAATTCCTGCAAACGTACAGGCACTTGTCGGCAGCAGCTACGACAAATATATCGGTTGTCCATACGTAGATATTCCCGACCCATGGGGTTGCCATGAAAATTATGCAAAGCACTTTGAGGAAGAATTCCTGAACGCAATGAAAAAGTTCGGTATCGAGTTGGATTGCCGCTACCAGGGTGAGCTTTACCGTGCCGGTGCTTATACCAACGACATTCTTGAGTCGCTTCAGAAGCGCGGAGAAATCTTTGAAATTCTCGATTCCTTCAAGACCAAGGATCCCGACAAGACGCCCGAGCAATTGAAGGCGGAGCATGATGCCGAAAAGGAAAACTACTACCCGGTCAGCATTTTCTGTCCCGAGTGTCACACCGACTTTACCACCATCACCAAGCTTTCCGATGATTGCACCGAAGCAGACTACACCTGCCGTTGCGGTCATAGCGGTCACTTCAATTTCCTCACCAACACCAACTGCAAGTTGGGTTGGAAGATCGACTGGCCGATGCGTTGGCGCCACGAGGGTGTTGACTTTGAGCCGGGCGGAAAGGATCACGCCGCTCCCACCGGTTCCTATAGCAACTCCAAGATCATCTCCAAAGAGATCTTTGGCTATGAGGCTCCTCTCTTCCAGGGTTATGAGTTCATCGGAATCAAGGGTATGACCGGAAAGATGTCCAGTTCCTCCGGTTTGAATCTTACTCCCGAAACCCTTCTCAAGCTCTATCAACCCGAGGTCATTCTCTGGCTCTATTCCAAGACCGATCCCACCAAGGCGTTTGACTTCTGCTTTGACGAAGGTATCCTGCGTCAGTACTTCGAATTTGACAAGATGTTGACCGATTGCCGCGAAGGTAAGGCTTCCGACACCATCTGTGACATTATGTACAACTGTCAGATCGGTGACCGCGAGCTTGACACCGTCCCTATGGCGCTTCTGGTTCAACTCGGATCGATCGTTAACTTTAACGTTCCCATGCTCGAAACCGTCTTCGAAAAGATCGGTATGCCCTACAAAGCAGAGCAGTTTGCCGACCGCTTGAACCGCGCGAAGTTCTGGCTTGAGCAATGCGCGCCCGATCAGGTTAACCGCCTGCGCGCGACCCGAAATTGGGAGGTCTACAACGCGCTGACCGATGAAGAAAAGAAAGAAATTGAACTGCTTCACACCTATATCGCAAAGGGTGGCTACACGCTCGACGAGCTGAACACCGAGCTTTACGCCATTCCCAAGACCGTATACGGCACCGAGATGCCCGAGAAGGAGCTGAAAGGCATTCAGGGCGCGTTCTTCCGCACGGTGTACAAGCTGCTGATCGACAAGGAGCGCGGACCGCGTCTGTATCTGTTCCTCTATGCCATCGAAGCCGACAAATACGTCGGACTGCTTGATTTCTCCTATCCTCAAACCGAGGCCGAGAACAAAGCCGACGGGCCCGTGGTAGAAGAAGCTTGCTGCCCCGAGGTTGAAGAAAAAGCCGAAAGCCGTGAG
>JAZRGI010000098.1:0-2808 GCA_045644105.1 Eubacteriales bacterium
GGGAATTTACCGCTCATAAAGCGGCAAGCATCCACCGAGAAGCGCACCGTGTTGGGGGACGCCAACTCGGCAAAAAAGATATTCTGCGCACCGTAAACAAGTACACCGTCGATCAACGCCGATCCGCCGACACCCGTCTGCCAGAAGGGAAGATAAAAGACGTGGTGCAATCCAAACGGGATCAAAATACGCTCGATAAAGCCGTAGATCAAGGTTCCCGCGTAGCCGGAGCGCAACACCAGATCACCCAAAGCATAGATGCCGTTCTGGACGAAGGGCCACAGGAAGAACATCAGAACGCCTACGAGAATGTAGACGGCAGTGGAGATGATGGGAACAAAACGCGTTCCGCCGAAAAAAGAGATGACGTTGGGAAGTCGGATCTTATAAAAGCGGTTGTTAAGTGCCGCCACGCCGAGTCCGACGATGATTCCGCCAAAGACCCCCATTTGCAGAGAAGGAATGCCGACGACGTTGGCGATCGTTCCCTCGTGTAAAACACCCTCTTCGAGCATACCGCTGATGGCGAGCAGGGCATTGACGGTTTTGTGCATGACGAAAAAGGCGATTGCCGCGGAAAGTGTCGCGGTAGCCTTTTCGTGTTCTGCCATGCCAAGCGCTACGCCCATGGCAAAGAGCAGGGGGAGGTTATCAAAAATGACGGTTCCTACCGAGGCAAGTACCGAGAAGATCGAATAAAGCACCGTTCCAGGCCCCATGAACTCGATCAATCCGTAGGTTTGGAGGGTGGCAGTGTTTGTAAAAGAGGATCCGATGCCAAGCAACAAGCCCGCGATCGGAAGCAGAGCGATGGGGAGCATAAAGGCGCGTCCCACGCGTTGTAAAATACCGAAGAATGACGATCCTCGTTTTTGCTTCAATGCGATTTCTGACATATTGTTGTTCCTTTCTGCGTTATGATAGACGGTAGCGCGCCGCCTCGCTTTTTCCGCCCAACACCCTTCCATAGGTGTAGTCGATTCCGGCAAGTTGTTCCGGATTGGAAATGAGGACGGGAATCAGGGTAGCATACCCCTTTCTTTTGAGAAGGGCAAAATCGACCGTGGCAAGCCGATCGCCTGCCTTTAAAGAATCGCCTTCGTGCGCATGGCACACAAAGCCTTCTCCGTTCAATTCTACCGTGTCAATGCCGACGTGTACCAAAATATCCAAACCGTCTTCGCTTTGGATGGTATAGGCGTGGCGTGTTTTTGAGATGCTTTGCAGTGTCCCGTTGACCGGACTGCAAACAATATCGGAGGACGGATCAACGGCAAATCCGACGCCGAGAAGACCCGAGGCAAACGCCTCGTCGGGTACCTCCGTGAGCGAGATGGCATTTCCGTCTGCCACCGCAAGAAGTTTCTTTTCTTTCTTTTGAAATATCATATTACCTTCCTTATCGTTTTTTGTAAGCTTAAATACATTCGGTGACCTTTCCCCGTATACCGAGCAGATAGGGGGGAGATACCGAAAGCTCATCGACTCTCATATCGGCAAAACGTTGCGTATAGCGAAGGTCTGCCGCCATTTCTCCGCAAATTCCGATCCAACCGCCGACGTCGTGTATGGCTTTTGCGGCTTGTTCGATCATTCGCAGGATCGGTTCCGCATTGTTTTCGCACAGTTCTGCAAGCGACGGGTTTTGTCGGTCCGCCGCAAGTGCGTATTGGATCAGATCGTTGGTTCCCACCGAGAAAAAGTCTACTTCCGAGGCAAGCTCTGTACACATGGTAACGGAGGCAGGCGTTTCGATCATGATTCCCAATTCCAACTCGTTGTCAAACAGACGGTTTTCGCGGCGAAGCTCTGTTTTACATTCCTCAAGCAGATGCTTGCTTTGTCTGACCTCGTCAAGCGATACGATCATCGGGAGCATGACGGCAATCCGTCCCACTGCGGAGGCACGCAGAATGGCGCGCAGTTGCGTTTTAAACAGTTCTTTTCTTGCAAGGCAGATCCGAATGGCGCGAAAACCAAGAGCGGGATTTTCTTCCTCGGGCAGATCGAAATAAGCGATCTTTTTATCGGCGCCGATGTCAAGTGTGCGGATCACCGTTCGCTTTCCCTGCATTTTCAATGCAATATCACGGTAGGCACAAAAGAGCTTTTCTTCATCGGGGTAATTGTTTTCGGAAAGGTAGAGGAACTCGCTGCGCAACAAACCGATTCCTTCGGCTCCGCCCGACAAACTTGCCTCAACCTCATTGCCGCTTCCGATATTGGCGTAGATCAGAATGCGGTGACCGCCACGCGTTACAGCAGGTTTGTTCATCAATGAGCGCAGATAGTGATCGTGTTCCTCGGCGATGCGATCGTCACGGTACTTTTTGTCGGTAAAGGCTTTGATTTGCTCGTCGGTGGGAGAAAGTGTCAATGTCCCCTCTGCCGCGTCCAACAGGGCATAGCTTCCATCGGCTTCTCGAGGAATACTGCCAACCGAAACCAACGCGGGGATGCCCATGGCGCGGGCAAGGATGGCGGTGTGAGAGTTGGGGGTACCATGCAGGGTGACAAACCCGAGAATTTTCGAACGGTCAAGCAGAACGGTTTCCGACGGGGACAGATCGTCGGCTACTAAAATAAAGGGAGAATCTCCCGGTTTTGGAGGGGCGACTTCCTCTCCCAAAAGCACCTGAAGAATCTGCGCACCGAGGTCGCGGATGTCGGCGGCGCGTGCCGAAAGATAGGGATCATTCAACTCTTCAAGCATCGAAATAATGTTTTTTGTGGCGCTCCGTAAGGTTTCCTCGGCGGTTCTGCCGTGTCGGTGCTCGGTGCGCAGCGCATCCAGAAAATCCTCATCCT
>JAZRGI010000099.1:0-5263 GCA_045644105.1 Eubacteriales bacterium
GGCAAAGTCGACCAATCCTCGACCTTTTTGCCAATCGAATCTGACAAAGGAAACGCATCTATGAAGGGACTCAAGACCTTTTACGTTTGTACCGAATGTGAATACCGAACCCCAAAATGGATGGGCAAATGTCCGCAATGCAATGCGTGGAACTCCTTTGTTGAGGACGTTGAGGAGTCGGCGCCCACCGCCTCCGCCGCATCCAAGCGCGTGAGCATGATCCCCTCGGGGGACAACCGCGCGGTCGGCTTTTCCGAATTGGAGATCCCCGACTATATGCGTGGGGGAACGGGACTTGGCGAATTGGACCGTGTACTTGGCGGCGGACTTGTGCATGGCTCGGTCGTCCTGCTCTCGGGTGAACCCGGTATCGGTAAATCGACTCTGCTCATGCAGATCTGTGACTCGCTCGGTATGACGCGCCGTGTTCTTTACGTTTCGGGGGAAGAATCGGGCGGTCAACTCAAGCTCCGCGCAAAGCGGCTCGGCATCAAGGGTGACAATCTCTTCATTCTGACCGAAACCAACGTGGAAAGCATCCTAAAGGAAGCCGAAAACGTCAAGCCCGACGTCATCATCGTCGACTCAATCCAAACCATCTATTCTGCATCGGTCAATTCCACGCCGGGTAGCGTGACGCAGGTCAAGGAAACCGCGCTTGCCTTCATCAACAAGGCAAAAACCAACGGTATCTCGGTGATCATGGTCGGTCACGTCAACAAGGAAGGCAGCATTGCCGGCCCCAAGGTGTTGGAGCATATGGTGGACGCGGTGCTTTACTTTGAAGGTGAGCGCCAACAGGCGTACCGCATCATCCGCACCATCAAAAACCGCTACGGCTCGACCAACGAGATCGGCGTTTTTGAAATGACCGACAAGGGACTTTCCGAAGTGGAAAACCCCTCCGCCATGCTTTTGGCGGGCAGACCGAAAAACATCTCCGGCAACTGTGCCGTCTGCACGCTTGAGGGCACCCGTCCTCTGATTGCCGAAATTCAGGCGTTGGTAACCCCAACCGCCTTCCCCGCTCCGCGCCGCACCACCAACGGCATCGACTACAACCGTATGTGTCTGATCATCGCCGTATTGGAAAAGCGGCTCGGATTGAAATTCTATCAAAACGACGTTTACCTCAACGTCGTCGGCGGACTTCGGTTGGACGAGCCTGCCACAGACCTTTCGGTGGCGATGGCTCTCATCTCCTCCTTGACCGATCGCATCATTCCCGACGGGTTGATCGCCATCGGAGAATTGGGACTTGCCGGCGAGTGCCGTGCCGTTTCCAATCTTGAGGGGCGCGTCAAGGAAGCCGCACGTCTTGGTTTTACCACGGTGTTGGTTCCCTACCGAAACGTCGAAAAACGTCCTCTTGATACCTATGACGGCATTCGTATCCTTCCCATCCGAGGCGTATTCGAGGTATTATCTCAAATGAAATCGCAGGAAGGCGAAGCATAAAAGCTTTCCGCGCCCGCATTTATCATATTTTTCACCAAATACAAACGGAGGTGATCCGATGGCGAAGGAGATAGCAATCTTCAAGCGCATTGAAAAAAAGTACTTACTGACATTGGAGCAACACAGTGCCTTTATGAGTCTGATCGGGGATAAGATCATTCCCGATGAGCACGGAAAAAGCACGATCCAGAGTCTGTATCTTGATACACCCGATTTCCGATTGATCCGCGCGTCGATCGACGCAAAGGGCTATAAGGAGAGCGAATACAAGGAAAAACTGCGGTTGAGAAGCTACGGCGTTCCAAAAGACGACTCCAAGGTCTTTTTGGAGATCAAGAAAAAATTTAAGGGTGTGGTCTACAAGCGACGCGTTTCGATGCGGATGGCAGAAGCGATCCGATATTTTGAAACCGGTGAAAAGCCGAAAGACTCACAGATCATGCGTGAGATCGATTACGCCATGCACTACTACGGGCAACCCAAGCCGGCGGCTCTGCTCTGTTATGAGCGTGAGGCGTATTACATCAAGGATCTGCCCTCTCACCGCATCACCTTTGATACCGGCGTGCGATACCGCGACTTCTCGCTCGATCTGCGTCTTGGCAACAAGGGTGAGGTCATTCAGCCCCCCAACACGGTTCTGATGGAGATCAAGACCGACGGCGCAATGCCGCTTTGGCTTTCTTCGGCGCTCGATCAATGTAAGATCTACCCCGCAACCTTTTCCAAGTACGGTACTGCCTACCGATTGATGTTTGAGCGAAGTCAAAATAACGGCAACCCTGCCTATCCCTTCCCCGTCATCGGGCAAGCAACCACCAAAGTCACTCTTTAACCATCCAAACCACTGATTTTAATTAAAAAGGAGAAAATTTACCATGCCGGAATTGTTCAAATCCATTCTCACCCTTGAGGGCTTTACCCTTTCCACCTATCTCACCTGCATGACCTGCGCCTTTGTATGCGGTATCCTCGTTGCCTTTGCCGCAACCTTCCGTTCCCGCAGCACCAAGAGCTTTATTTTGACGTTGGTTCTTCTGCCTGCCGTTGTACAGACCGTTATCACGATGGTCAACGGTAACGTCGGAACCGGTATCGCCGTTGCCGGCGCCTTCTCTCTGGTTCGTTTCCGTTCGGTTCCCGGTAAGGCAAAGGATATCGCCGCCATCTTTTTGACCATGACCGCAGGATTGACCTGCGCTTCGGGTTACGTTGGCATCGCCATCCTCTTCTCCCTGATCGCATCCGCCGTAATGATCCTCTTCTCGGTGATCCCCGTAAGCACCGAGCGCGAGTACGATCTTCGCATCACCGTTCCCGAATCGCTCAACTACACCGAAATCTTTGACGACGTATTTGAAAAGTACACCAAGCACTGCCGCATTGAAAGCGTGCGCACCACCAACATGGGCAGTTTGTACCGCATTGATTATAAGCTTGAAATGAAGAATAGCCAGCAAACGCGCGAAATGATCGACGAGCTGCGCTGCCGCAACGGTAACCTTGAGGTTCGCATCACGGTTGCCGCCGAAAGAAAAGAGGAGCTTTGATGAAAAAACACTTTTTTTCCGCTTTTGCCATTCTGCTCTCCCTGTTGCTTCTGTTGACCTCCTGTAAGGGCGTCAATCTCAATGACAACACCAAAACCGACGATCCGAATCAGAATCAAAATTTGATTCCCCAAGTCGGATTTGACAGTTGGGCAACCGGAGATCACGCCACCAACGACACCGTCCTTGAGAGCGATCTCTCGGCGTTTGATCTTGAGTTCTCCAAGCGCGATCTTGCGCATGAAGTGGTTCCGATCAACCCCACCACCATTCAGTTTTCGGGTGACAAGGTTACCATCAGTTCCGCAAAAGCAAAGCGCGGAGATGACGGCGCCATTCACATCTACTCGGAAGGCACCTACGTCCTTTCGGGTTCGAGTCAAAACGCGCGTATCGTAGTAGACGCGAGCCAAGCCGACAAGATTACCATCCTGCTCAACGGTGTTTCGATCCACTCACCCAACGGCCCTGCGATCTACGTCAAAGCCGCCGATAAGGTGACCATCAACATTGTAAAAGATACCGAAAACACGCTCTCCGACGGCACGTCCTACACCTTTACCGATGGGGACTCCACGCCGAGTGCCGTTATCTATTCCAAAGACGACCTCGCCATCAACGGATACGGCAAGTTGACACTTCAGGGCAACAAAAAGCACGGCATCGTTTCCAAAGACGATCTTGTCATTACCGGCGGCATCATCGACGTTACCGCGATGGGGGTTGCCATTGAAGGCAAGGACAACGTCAAGATCGGCGGCGGTACCTTTACTCTGCTTGCCGGAACCGACGGCATTCGTTCCGACAACGCAACCGACGCGCATCGCGGTTTCGTCTACGTAAAGGACGCAACCATCAACGCCGTATGCGGCAACGACGGTATTCAGGCGTCCAACGTCGTGATCGTTGATAGCGGTTCGATCCAGATCTCCACGATGGGTTCCAATGATCCTACCGAGTCTGCAAAAGGCATCAAGTCCGACTCCGACGTTGTGATCAGAGGCGGAAGCTTTACCGTAACCGCATACGAGGATGCCATCAACTCCAAAAAAAGTGTTGTCATTTCGGGCGGTACGATGACACTGGATGCAATCGACGACGCCATCAACGCAGACGGTGACGTTATTGTTCGCGACGGACAGATCAACGTTGCCAACTCCGGCGTGGCGATCAAGGCGCAGGACGTTCTGATCGCGGGAGGTTCGCTTTCTCTGCTCTCCGAAAATGACGGTATCAAAGCCTCCGACAAGACCGACGTCACGTCAGGCAACATCGCCGTAACCGGCGGATATCTTTACGTATCGGCAAAGAAGGATTGCCTTGACGCAAGCGCGTCGATCATCATCACCGGCGGTGTTACACTGATCGACGGTGAATCGATCGACAAGAACGCAACCATGAATGCAGCGGCTTCGATCGCCATTTCGGGCGGTGTGTTGATTGCCACCGGTTCTTCCGACACGGTGAAAAACGTGACCACGGCAAGCAATCAAGGTGTTATGAAGGTCAACTTCTCCGAGCAAAGCGAGAAAACCCCATTGGTTCTGTGTGATGCAAACGGAACGGCGATCGTCAGTGTTTCGCCCACCAAGAAGTTCTCGGCGGCACTGATCTCGGCACCCGCTCTTCAAAAAGACAACACCTACACGCTTTACACCGGCGGCACCGTAACCGATGCCAACACCAACGGCTACGCCGAAAACGTTGCCTACACGAAGGGCACCGCCCTTCTCACGGTTACCTTCACCACCAACGTTTACAAGCAACCCAAATAAAAAGATTGCGTGATGCTCAAGTTGAGCATCACGCATTTTTTTGTATAACGAAAACCACCGGCAGTGCCGGTGGTTCCAAAACGCTTTCGCTATGCACAATCCCGCCGCAACGGTAGACTCACTTGTGTAGAAGGGGAGGCGCAAGCGCCGTAAATTTGCCTACGGCAAAGTTTACCGATGTCACCAAAGGTGACTGATGGATTGTACTCGTGTCCAAATCAGATAAAACAATCCCTCCGACACAACAAACTGTGCCGCCACGCGAGCCTGTCGCGCTTACTTCGCGTCAAACCACGTTTGTCCGCTATGGATATCCACGTCCAGAGGGACGGTATAGGTGACGGCATGCTCCATTTCCTCTTTGAGAATGGCTTGCGCTTGGGCGGCACAATCACGGTGCGACTCGATCAACAATTCGTCATGCACCTGAAGGATCAGACGCGCGTCAATTCCCTCCTCCTTGAGTCGCTTGTCCACGCG
>JAZRGI010000100.1:0-3417 GCA_045644105.1 Eubacteriales bacterium
CGGCATAGGTGATCTGTGCGGTGCGGACATTGCCGATTGCCGCGTTCATTTCCTCGGTGTTGGCAGTTTCGTCTGCATCGGGGTTGAAGGCAACCATTGCGGAAATTCCCTGCGGAACGCTCTTTGTAGGAAGAACGATGACCTTCTTATCCTCAACAAGCTCTGCCGCCTGGCAGGCAACCAAATAGATGTTCTTGTTATTGGGCAGGACGTATACGTATTTTGCGGGGGTACGGTTGACTCCGTCAATGATATCCTGGGTACTGGGATTCATGGTTTGTCCGCCGAAAACGACGTGATCGACACCGAGATCCAAGAAGGTATCGCGAATACCGTTACCCATGCAAATGGCTACAAAACCAAAGTCCTTTTCGATGGGCGCAGGAGCTGAAGCCCGGGCTGCGGCAGGTGTTGTATCGGCTTCCTGTTCTACCATATTGGAGTGTTGACGGCGCATATTTTCTACCTTCAACGTTTCCAGTTCACCGTATTCCAACGCCTTTTCAATGACCTGACCGGGGTGATTGGTGTGAATGTGTACCTTGATGACGTCTTCGGCATCAATGAACACTGCACTGTCGCCGATTCCGCAGATCAGATCGTAAAATTCGGTTGCCGTCCCCTCGCCGTGATATTGCGGCTTTTTACTGACGATGCACTCGGTGCAATATGCAAACACGATAGAATCGGTGTCAAAATCGGCAAAGTTTGCCTGTTGCTCCACCGCATCGGTTGCCTGCTTTGCGGCTACGGGTTGGAGCTTGAGGGATGCAAGCATTCCCGAAATCAAGAATAAAAATCCGTATCCTCCGGCATCA
Organism: Eubacteriales bacterium; assembly: GCA_045644105.1. GTDB lineage: Bacteria > Bacillota > Clostridia > Oscillospirales > CAG-272 > UMGS1865. The sequence goes on from JAZRGI010000100.1 coordinate 819, forward strand.
ACTACGTTCGCTTCCTTCAAAACCGGTAGCAATTCGGGGGTTTTTGCCAGTGTCTTTTCACCGGTTTTGAGAAGGTAGGAGAAAAGTGCTGTGGGATCGTCTTTATATTTTCCCTTGTTGACCTGTTCCACACCTTTTTCGGAGCAGACACGCATGACGGTGAGAATGGTACCCTCGGTGGGCATCATGACCGCCTTGTAGGCTTCCTCGGTTCCTTTTTTGAGTGCCAGAGCAATATCGGTTGCAGTTGCGGTGTTCAATCCCTTGAGCGACTTCGCGATACCGCGGAAGAAGAGCGAAAGAATCGCTCCGGAATTTCCGCGTGCAGAACGCAGAACCATGTTTGCGATCTTATCCGCACAATCGGATACGGTGCCGTCGTAGTTGCTCAACGTGCGAACCGATGCCATTGTCAGTGTCATATTGATACCCGTATCTCCGTCGGGAACGGGGAAGACGTTCATATTGTTGATGGTCACCTTATTGTTATCCAAGGCATTTGCCGCCGAGATGACCATGTCACACAGCTTACGTCCGTCAATTACCATAATTTTTTTACCTCTCGCTTCCAAGGAAGAATAATGCAAGTGTTCCGGGACCGGAGTGCGAACCGATTACCGCGCCGACGTAGTTGATCTTTACGTCATTGATTCCGAGCTCGGTTCTGATGCGGTTGGCAAGATACTCCGCGTCTTCAATGCAGTCACCGTGACTGATAAAGACGGTTTCGTTTACGTCGGGCAAAAGAGTTGCCTTCATTTTATCAAACATGGTGTCGATTGCCGCTTTTCTGCCGCGTGCCTTTGTCACGTTGATGAGCTTACCCGCATTGTCAACGTGCAGAACCGGTTTGATATTGAGCATGGTACCGACCACTGCGGTTGCCGCGCTGACGCGTCCTCCTCTTTTTAAGAAGAAGAGATCGTCCACCGTAAACCAGTGGCAAAGACGGGGAATTTGTTCTTCCACGTACTGCTTTACGGCATCAATACTCTCGCCCGCCTGCTTTTTGAGGGAAGCTAGATATACCAACAGTCCCTGTCCCATGGAAGCGCAAAGGGTATCAACTGCGTAGAGCTTGCGATCGGGGTATTTTTCCGAAAGCTCTCTCATGGCAACGCTTCCTGCATTGAAGGTTCCGCTGAGTCCCGAAGAAAAGCCGAGGTAAAGGATGTCCTTATCCTCTGCAATGCTTTCCTCGAAAACACTCAAAAAGCGATCGATACTGACCGCAGAAGTTGAAGCGCCTTTTTTGGCGCGAAGCTTTGCGTAAATTTCTTTGATGTCAACTTGATCGTTCGGTGTCGGTTCTTCTCCCTCAACGATGACGTCCAACTGAATGGTGTGAAGTCCCAAAGCCGTTGTCATTTCATTTGTTAAATCGGCAGAGGAATCGGTAAATATAATGAAATCTCTCATGATCTGTTCTCCTACATATGATATTTATGTGTGGTTAGATACGGTTGGATGTAGTATTCAATACTATTATAAACGATTTTGATTGTTTTGTCAATAGGAATGTTTCAGAAACCTGCTTAAACAATGTTTTCTTGCGTATTCTGCGCGGTGAGTTCGGAAGGTTCCTCGGCTTGTCGTTCCATTGCTACTATTTTCAAATTGTTGGACAACTTATTCAAAGTCGTGTAAAAAGAGGCAAGTTCTTCCGTGGTAATGCCCTCGTCAACACGCGTTTGTACCGACATTCCCTCGAATACGATCTGCTGTGCAAGCAGCTTTCCTTTTTCGGTAAGCTTTATCAGTGCGTTGTAGTTTTTTCTTTTTCCGGAGGAGCTTTCGAGGATCTCGACGTATCCATCCTGTTGCAGTGCTTCGATCTCTCGCGAAATCAATGATCGGGAGATCATATTTTTAGCGGCGAGCTCGGCGGCGGTTAGTCCGTCCGGATGAGCGTACAACTCATAAATCCAAAAGATATGAACGCTTTTCACACCAAGATAGGGGGCAGTGTCGATTCGGATTTTTTGAATCGATTTGTGTACGCCGTCAATCAATTGCACGAAGGAATAAAATCTTTCGGGAATCATGAATGCGAGTCTGTTCTCCTTTCCTTTTTATCATGTTTATCATGGGAAACAATTTCCAATTAAACATTATACCACAAATATGTTAACTTGTCAACATATTTACGAAGTTTTCCCGAAACGGCGTTTTTCGAAAGTTTTTTGGGAAACGGCTCTTGCAATCGGCGGCGTTTTGTGATACAATAAGTAAAAAGAAGAAAGGCGAAAGAAAATGAATTTGAGGTTGGCAGAGATCGCGCGCGAGCAGGTAAAAAAGAATTATCATGGAGACCATGGGAATGACAGAGAGCACGAGCAGGGTACGCTCCGCAGCGGTAAGCGGGATGCGTTCCCGGGGAAGGGGTTCGATGCCGAGGAGCTTGCGGCGCATTCTTATCGTTGCGAGCGTCATGATGACCATCAGGGCGCAGAAGATCAACTCAATGCCCATGGAGAGTATCAGCCCTGCGGTGTCCATATTTCCGACGGCAGCGACAGCTTCTTCGGTTACGGGTTCCGCGACAGTCAGGTAATTGATGACCAGACACGCGGTGTTATATACCGTGTGGAAGAGTATG
>JAZRGI010000101.1:0-3748 GCA_045644105.1 Eubacteriales bacterium
AGCTCCTCGGTGGGGCTTTGCAGGCGTACGTCGGGATGCCATACCTCGATTCCCGCAATGCCCATTTTGGTCAGTGCTTCGACGTGGCGCAACTGATTGGCGGGATGCGCGACAACGGCAATGCCGCCGGCATCGTTGATCAGGCGGATGATCTCATCGGCTTGCTTGAAGGGGTAGAGCGGTGGCACCTCACCGCGACGTTTGCCGTAGACACTTTGGAAGAAGTCGGGGTAGTCGGTATCTTTTTTCAGTCCCTTCGCTTTCATGGCGCGAAAAACGTGCTCGTTGCAGAGCCACGTGATGCTCTCGTTGTATTCGCATACTTCCTGCCACGTGATCGATTTCAGGAGTCCCTCGCGGATGCCGCGGTCAAACAATTCCTTGGTCTGGTGGGCTTCGCAGGCACTGCGCTCCTCCAGGTATAGGCGCATTGGGGCATAGGTGGGGTCAAAGAGATAGCCGATAATGTGAAATCCCGTGCCAAGCTCTCGGCAGGGCGAGGAGAACTCTACGCCAAAAACGTACTCCATGCTGTGCTTTTCGCATTCTGCTTTTACATGGGGACAGGCGGTTGCGGTATCGTGATCGGTTACCGCAAAGGCGCGGTAGCCCTCGCGTGCGGCGATCGAAACCAGTTTTCGGGGATCGTATGCGCCGTCGGAATGGGTGGAGTGCGTATGCAGGTTGGCATACATCTTCAAGTTTTGCATAACAGAGTCTCCTATCAAGTAGTCTTATCAATATGATACACAAAGGGATGCGATTTGTCAAGAGAAATGACCTATCGTTGCTTCTTTTTTGAGTGTGTCGGAAGGGACGGCAGAAGTCTTCTACTGCACAGAGCGTTGCGCGCGGTATTGCGTGGGTGTCATGTGAGTCTGTTCTCTGAATTCGCGGTCAAAGGCGCGTAGTGAGGAAAAGCCGCTTGCCTCGGCAATCTCCTCAACACTTTTTCGCGTAGAGCGCAACAGTTGCTTGCTTTGGGCAATGCGCAAACCGTTGACGTATTCTCGAAAACTGATGCCGATCTTACGCTTAAAGAGCTTGGAAACGTAGGCATAATCGTAGCCGATCTCAGTTGCGGCATCTCGCAAAAGACAACTGCCGGCAAAGTGTTTATCGGCATAGAGCAACAACGCCGGTAGCAGGCGGTCGCTCTGTTGTACGGCTTCGGAGCTATAATCGCGCCCCTTTTCAAACTCGCCGCAAACGTAGTACGCAATGGCTTTTTTGTGAAAAATCGTTTCGGCGCAGACCTCTGTGGGAAGGACGGCGGGCATACGGTTGGAGAGGGGCAGGCGTCCTTCGTTTTTTGCATGGAAATGCGTTACCAGGTCCGAAGAGAAAATGCACATCCGCGCCGCACCGTCGGCAACACGCCTATAGGAATGGGGTTGCATGGGGAAGATGAGGATCGCCTCGCCTGCACGGAGAAGATATCTCGCCTCGCCCACTGTCACCTCGGTAGATCCGACTTTTTGCTCAAAATATTCAAACGCGCGGTGCAGGTGTGTCGGAAAGGTAATGGAGGTGAGCTGCGTCAATTGAAATTCGTTTTCGTTGAGCGAGTGAAAGGATTCAAAAAACATATCTTCCTCCTAAAAAGACTAATTTTGTCTTATATTATACTACATAAATCATGTCTTTTCAAGCCCGAATGTGTTAAAATGATGTTGTAAGAATAGGAAAGGAGCCGATCTATGAAAAAGGCTTTAATATTTTTTGGCGGTTGGAGTGGGCACGAGCCAAGTCAGGTTTCGTTGCGCTTTCAAGGACTCTTGGAGAAGAACGAATTTTTGGTGGATCGCCGCGAGGGGTTGGATTGCCTTGCAGACGGCGATGCGCTATTGACATACGATCTCATCGTTCCCTGCTTTACCATGGGGGAATTGCCGCGCGAATACGAGAAGAACGTATCTTATGCAGTGAGCCGCGGCGTCGGTATGGCGGGGTGTCATGGCGGTATGTGCGATTCTTTCCGCAATTCTACCGAGTGGCAGTTTATCACCGGAGGGCAGTGGGTGGCGCATCCCGGCAACGACGGCGTGACCTATACCGTCAATATCTGCAAGGGCGCCTCACCCATTGTTGAGGGCATGGAGGACTTTGAGGTGACAAGCGAGCATTATTATTTGCACGTGGACCCTGCCGTAGAGGTACTGGCAAGCACTCGCTTTCCGCTCATCAACTCTTACTATGCGGCAAACAAGGCCATCGATATGCCGGTGGCGTGGACGAAATATTGGGGATATGGCAGAGTCTTTTATTGCTCGCTGGGACATCACGACAAAGTGTTTGAAAAATCACCGTCGGCAGAGCAGTTGATGGAGAGGGGAATGCTTTGGGCAGCAGGCGGAAAAGCCGATATCGCCGAGCATCAACCCGATATGGAGCAATATGATCATGCCGTCAGGCTATATTAAGGAGGAAGAGCAATGTTGAACGTAGGAATGGTTGGTGTTGGATGCATCAGCGGTATTTATCTTGAGAATTTTGCAAATACCTTTCATAACGTTAAGTTGATTGCCGTTTGCGATCTCATACGCGAGAGAGCCGAACGGGCGCAGGCAAAATACAATATTCCAAAGTTATATGATACTATGGAGGAGTTGTTTGCCGATCCGGAGATCGATATTGTGCTCAATCTGACACGCCCGTATCAACACTTTGAGGTGTCCCGAGCGGCACTTCTCGCAGGCAAGCACGTCTACTCCGAAAAGCCTCTGGGCGCCGATTGGGAGGAGGGAAGTGAGCTTGTAAGGCTTGCCGAAGAGAAGGGCTTGTGGATCGGCGGTGCGCCCGATACCTTTATGGGTGCGGGAATCCAGACCTGCCGCCGTTTTATTGACGAGGGCGGACTTGGGGAGGTCATTGGCGGAAGATGCGTTATGGCGACACACGGCGTGGAGTCGTGGCATCCCGATCCTGACTTTTACTATCAACGAGGAGGCGGTCCGCTTCTCGATATGGGGCCCTACTATATTACGGCGTTGATCAATCTTTTGGGTGAGGTCAAACGTGTATACGGTACTTCTCGCACCACCTTTTCAGAGCGTTTGATCACGGCAAAGCCCCATGAAAACGAGATCATTCAGGTCAACGTTCCCACACACTACGAGTGCCTTTTGACATTTTCTTCGGGTGCAACCGTTTCCTTTTTGACCAGCTTTGATCTTTACGACGTCAAGCAACCCAATATCCAATTGTATGGAACCAAGGGTAATCTTTACGTTCCCGATCCCAATTGCTTTGGCAGTCAAAAGGGGATGCGTTTCCTCAACGGAGAGACCAAAGAAGAGGAGGAGATCGCGTTGGCGTTTGACTATAGCGAAAACTCCCGTTGTTTAGGACTTGCCGATCTTGCCGCCGCCATTGAGAACGGAAGAGCACCGCGCACCTCCTACCGCCAGACCTACCACGTGCTGGAGGTCATGACAGGCGTTATGAAGAGTGCCGAAACGGGAATGCCTTATGAGATGACCACGCACTTTACACGCGAGGCTCCAATGGATCCCACCCTGCCGCACGGCGTGCTTTGAGAACACCTTTTTTGGGGAAGCCTCTTGCAATTGACGTTCTGTTGAAATCAAAAAGCTACCCTGCGGGCCCGGTCGCCGCCACGTTTCTGATAGCCCACCGGGCTATCATTCATTACCGCGTCGATTCAAGTCCTCGACAGACAATGAAAAGAGCAGGTAGGCTTTAGCCTACCTCCTCTTTTTGGTGCGGGTAAAAGGACTTGAACCTT